>JAVBMO010000009.1:0-27036 GCA_031552355.1 Bacteroidales bacterium
ATTGCCGGATTGAGTTTTGCCCTGAAAGTGGCCGAATATGGAAAAGTTTGTATTATTTCTAAATCTGATGCTTCGGAGGGTTCCACCAAATACGCCCAAGGTGGAATTGCGGCTGTAATGCTCGATTCCGACAGTTATGAAAAACATATTCAGGATACGCTGATTGCCGGTGACGGAATTTGCGACGAGCAGGTGGTACGCGCAGTTGTGGAAAATTCTACCGAACGGATTATCGAACTTTTGAACTGGGGAATTCATTTCGATAAAAAAGCTACCGGACAATTTGATTTGGCCAAGGAAGGCGGACATTCTGAATTCCGTGTTTTGCATCACAAAGACCAAACAGGACAAGAGATTGAACGTGGATTGATTGAAAAAGCCCGTCAGCACCCGAATATCGAAATTAAGGAAAACCATTTTGCGGTGGATATTATCACTCAGCATCATTTGGGTGTGTTGGTCAACAAACGGACGCCCAATATTCAATGTTATGGGGCTTATGTTTTGAATCCCGAAACGCAAAAGATTGATACGTACCTTTCTAAAATTACTTTGTTGGCTACGGGCGGAACCGGAAATGTTTACAGTACTACCACCAACCCTTTGATTTCAACCGGCGACGGTATTGCCATGGTACACCGTGCACGTGGCGTTTTGGCCGATATGGAATTTGTGCAATTTCATCCCACTTCTTTGTATAATCCTTCGGAAAAACCTTCGTTTTTGATTTCCGAAGCTATGCGTGGCGCCGGAGCAATTCTGAAAACTCGCGAAGGCGAGGAGTTTATGCAAAAATATGATTCACGTCTTTCTTTGGCGCCTCGCGACATTGTGGCCCGCGCCATTGATAACCAACTAAAGATTAGTGGCGACGACTTTGTTTATTTGGATTGCCGGCATATTGAAAAGGAGGTGATCATGGATCATTTTCCGAATATTTACGCCAAATGTTTAGAAATAGGCTTGAATATTACCAAAGATATGATTCCTGTGGTGCCTGCGGCGCATTACATGTGCGGTGGTATTAAAGTGAATCTGAATGGTCAAAGCAGCATTGAAAACCTGTATGCTTCGGGCGAATGTTCCTGCACAGGCTTGCATGGCGCCAACCGACTGGCCTCAAATTCTTTGTTAGAAGCAGCTGTTTATTCACATCGCGCCAGCATAGATGCTATTGAAAAATTCCAATCCATTCGTTTTTGCGAAGAAGTTCCCGACTGGAACGACAAAGGGATGGTACTGAACGAAGAAATGGTATTAATTACCCAAACGTTGAAGGAACTCCAGTTGATTATGTCCAACTATGTGGGTATTGTCCGCTCTGACTTACGCTTGAAAAGGGCTTTTGAACGTTTGAAAATTATCCATCAAGAAACCGAAGAACTTTACAACAAATCCGTTTTGACTGAGGAAATTTGTGAAATGCGCAATTTGGTTGCCAATGCCTATCTAATTATCAAAATGGCGATGGCTCGCCACGAAAGCCGTGGTTTACATTATTCTTTGGATTACCCAAGAAAATCCGCTTCTTTGGCTAGTGATGAATAATTTTTGGAGCTGCTAAAAGAAATTTTACTTTTAACAAAATAAAGACATAGAAATTTTGTCTAATATAAAACGGAGCTCTATAATTTAAGCAGTTTTCCAACGAAAGGAGCTGTGAATTTGTGTTGCGTTAATATTTGCAAAACTTATGAATTTATTTGAAGAACAATACCATCAGGCAAAAAAAATGCTTGAATATGAAAGCCATTCATCCATCCTTAAAAAAGTTATTGATTGGACACTTGATACAGAAGATATTTCCTTTTACAAAGAAATGGGGTGTTTGTTGGATGAAATGGATGATAAATCCGCCGATGAAAATATTTTAAAGGAGCATCTTCATGCTTTTATAGAAAAGCTTCACAGCCGGTTATCCGAAAAGGGACACAAACAACCGGAAAAACTTTTGGATGTAAAAAATCTGATAAAAGCCTACAAAAGCTCATCTTTTGCCCTTGGTCCCATCGGTTTCGATATTTCGGAAGGACAAATCATAGGCCTTGTGGGTGAAAACGGAAACGGAAAAACCACTCTGCTCCGGTCGCTTTGCCGTGAACTGGAACCCACCAGTGGCAATATTCACTATTTATTTCCATTCAAAGATTCGTATGATCTCCGATCAAAACTGATTTATATTCCTCAGCGCACTAAAAGCTGGCATGGCTCATTGCTCGATAATCTTCAATTTACAGCTTCTTCGTATGGAATTTTGGGCGAAGAAAACCGGTTGCTTGTGCAATTGGTCATTGCGCGGATGGGGTTACGTGAATACCGTCATCTGAAATGGAAAGAACTGTCATCGGGATATAAAATGAGGTTTGAATTGGCACGGATGCTATTGCGCAAACCTAAATTGTTGCTTATTGATGAGCCTTTGGCAAACCTTGATATTATTGCTCAGCAAACGGTGCTGGAGGATTTTATGAATATTGCCAAATCGCCTTTTCGTCCTTTGGGAATTGTGCTCAGTTCGCAACAGCTTTATGAAGTGGAAAAAACTTCGGACAAAGTTATTTTTCTGAAAAAGGGTTTGCCTCAGGATTTTTCACAGAATGAAGGGGCCGCTTTGTTTAAAGAAGTTGCCAAATTTATTATTGAATTTGAAAGCGAATTTAGTCCTGAGAAACTTCAGAAGGCGTTGGGGACACTAAATCTTGAAAAACTTCAACTTACCGGTGGAACCTATATAGCCATTTTCCCTGAAGAAACTACTCAAAAGCAATTTTTCAATACAGTGGCAGAACAAGAAATTCCTTTAAATTATTACAGAAATATTTCCAATTCTACGCGAAGGTTTTTCATGTAAACCAAGAGAATCAAGGCCTGTTTAAAACACGAAATCAAATCATCCATGATAAAAAAAATCCAACAATATTTGCTTGTCCGTTATCCATTGCTGTGGAACACCCGGATTGTTCCCATGCTTTTGGTTAATCTTTTGCTGAATGTCTTTTTTTTCGGCTTGGGTTATCTTACAACCTATTTAGATTTTGCAGAAACTTATCATCGTTTTTATGAGCGTCCGCTTGTTTATTTTGCCATTGTATTGTGCATTATCGGTGGATTCATTCTTTGGCTATTGCAATACCGGAAAAACAACGCCTTTGGTGTTTTCTATCCTAAAAAATCGCGCGAAGTGTATGCCGAATGGGTGTTTATCTTTGTCATCCTTTTCGGCTTGTTCTTAACGCCTTTTTCTTTCAATATGGGGATAACTCAGAAAATAAAATCCTATGCACCCAAAGAAGAAGTTCTTGGTAAAATGCAAACCCTTACCAGAGTTCGTTCTATTATTCCTTGTGGAAGCAAGCAAAGCTATTTTAAGGAATATCCGGATGGGTACACAAAAGATGAAAACGGGAATATTGTTAAAATAACCAACGAGGAGCATTATTCAGATTCCCCGTATTATAATTCGGATGAAATAGACTCTATTGTGCAGCAAACAAATAACACATTAAATCTGAAAGATTACCCTAATTTTGCCCAATTATCGTTGCTGAATCAGGATGTTTATAATTATTATGGCTATCAGACGGATTCCGCAGAAGCTTACCGTGTAAGGAATTGGTTAATTGAAGAAAATCGTGCTGAAATAGAAAACTTGATTCGCTCTTTCCTTGCTTTGGCCAAAGAGCACAAACTGCAAACCAATATAACCGCAGAGGAATGGATGAAGCTTATTTACAATCCACCTACTTACCCTGTTGGCGACTACAATCTTATGCAATGCAGTATGGCGTATGAAACCTATGGAGACCATTACCGAAAGGAATCCGGTTTTTATGTTCCCTACGAGGAACTTCGCAGCGCTTATTCCGAGATAGAGGAAGTTCATACCAGTCAAAAAACAACGAACATTTTCTTATTGATAATTGCTTGCATAGCCACTATGTTTTCACTTTTAATTTTTTCGAACAGGTGTTCGTCAGGCAGGTCGTGGCTCACAGCTTTGATTTCCTTAGCCATTGTTGCTTTTATCTCATTTATGTTTGTCGCCATTTGGAATGTTTTCGGCTTTGGTTACCGAGCCGATATGGCAGGAGTAGATTTGTACATTTTGTTTTGGATAGGCATTTTTGCAGGAGAATTGATTTATGTTATCCGGCTTATGCGTGGCAACCGGAACAAAGGCCGTACTACCATCCTAATTCATCATTTGCTTTGGTTCCTTCCCCTTATTCCGATGATGTTTTTGCTGATTGTTACCAACCATACACAACATCATTACAATGTTTCTGACTGCAATAGCATTTGCACCACTTGCGCAATTCAACAATTTATAGAAAATAATATTATTGGCATTATTTGGGCAAATATCGGATTGCTTTTTATCAGTATGTGGTTTTTTGTTTCCTGCGTTTTGCGAAAATGGAAAAGCCTGCCCGAAAAATAACTTTGCTTGTAGTGAAAGCTTGTATTTTTGTAGAAATCAAAATTTTATATAGAAATAATTTGTTTTAACAGTTTCTAAATTTTGAAATCAACCGGACATTCAAATATTTTTACTATTTTTGCTCTTTGTAAAACTTAAATGAATATTAACAAAACAAAACACTATTATGTTTAAAAAACATCCAAAAGGATTATTAGCAGCGGCTTTGGCCAATATGGGAGAACGCTTCGGGTTCTATACCATGATGGCTATTTTGGTCTTGTTTCTGCAAGCGAAATTTGGATTAAATGGAACCAACGCAGGTATCATTTACTCCATTTTTTATTTTTCAATTTATGCCTTTGCTTTTGTGGGCGGGCTTATTGCAGATAAAAGACAAAACTTTAAGGGAACCATTCTAATTGGTTTAATTGTTATGGGATTAGGCTATGTTTTAATGGCGCTTCCAACCCCGACACCTGTTTCAAACAAAGCTTTGTTTTTGACATTGACTTGTGCAGGTTTGTTAATCATTGCCTTTGGAAATGGTTTGTTTAAAGGAAACTTGCAAGCCTTGGTTGGTCAAATGTACGACAAACCAGAGTATGGCAAAATGAGAGATGCAGGTTTCTCTTTGTTTTATATGTTTATTAATGTTGGCGCTATTTTTGCTCCTATTACAGCCGTTGCTGTAAGAAACTGGTGGGTTAGCAGCCACGGATTTGCTTACAATCCCGACCTTCCTGCTCTGTGCCACGAACATCTTTCTGGAACAATTTCCGGACAAGCCTCTGTACGTTTTTCTGAATTGGCTAGCCAAGTATCAGCTTCGCCTGTAACAGACCTTACCGCTTTTGCAAATGGTTATTTGAATGTATTTACAACCGGTTTTCACTATGCTTTTGCTGTAGCCATTGTTGCCATGGTTATTTCTTTTGTTATCTATGTGGTAAACAAAAAATATCTACCAGATGTACAAAAAGGCACTGCAAACGGTGCTACAAATTCAGCTCCCGAAATGGATCCTAAAGAAGCAAAACAACGTATTTATGCTTTATTGGCTGTTTTTGCCGTAGTTATTTTCTTCTGGTTCTCTTTCCACCAAAACGGATTAACACTTACCATGTTTGCAAAAGACTATACTTTGTTGCAAGTTGGTTCATTCAAAATTTCCGCAGAGTTGTTCCAATCCATGAACCCTTTCTTTGTGGTATTCTTAACCCCTGTGGTTTTGGCTTTCTTCGGATGGTTGCGTGCTAAAGGAAAAGAACCTTCAACACCTAAAAAGATTGCTATTGGTATGGCCATTGCTGCTCTTGCTTATGTAGTAATGACCATCGGTTCTTTGGATCTCCCTTTGTTCTCTCAAGTAAAAGAAATGGGAGGTTTGGGTGATGCCAGCCGTGTTACTCCTTTCTTATTAGTTGGAACTTATTTGATTTTGACCATTGCCGAATTATTTATCAGCCCTCTTGGAATTTCATTTGTATCAAAAGTTTCTCCTCCCAAATACCAAGGTATGATGCAAGGTCTTTGGTTATGTGCAACTGCTGTTGGGAACCAATTGTTATTCATCGGCGCTATTTTGTACGAACATGTGCCCATTTGGTTGACATGGACGGTATTTATCACCGTATGTTTAATTTCAATGACCACCATGTTAATTATGTTGAAATGGTTAGAAAGAGTTTCTAAATAACGGTTTCGATATTTTATATCATAGAAAAGGCGGTGAAGTTTTTCACCGCCTTTCTTATTGTAGATTTGTTCGTAACTTTGCAGAAAATTTAAATTCATGGAAAGAAGAGTAAGAGTTCGTTTTGCACCAAGCCCCACAGGGCCTTTACATATTGGTGGTGTTCGCACTGCTTTGTATAATTATTTATTCGCCAAAAAGCATGGAGGCGATTTCCTTTTGCGTATTGAAGACACCGACCAAACCCGTTTTGTGCCCGGCGCCGAAGATTATATCATAGAATCCTTTCGCTGGTTAGGCGTAAATTTTGATGAAGGCGTGGGTGTTGGGGGAAATTACGGCCCTTACAAACAATCGGAAAGGAAAGAATTGTACAAACCTTATGCCGAGCAATTGGTGAAAAACGGCTGGGCTTACTATGCCTTCGACACGGCTGAAGAATTGGACAAACTCCGCAAAGAAGCAGAAGCGCAAAAGAAAACTTTCCAGTATGACTGCAACACGCGCGGAAACCTTTGTAATTCGCTTACATTGTCGGCCGAAGAACTTGAAAAACGATTGGCTTCGGGAGAAACCTTTGTCATCCGCTTCAAATTCCCCAAAGATACCGAAATTGAGGTTCAGGACTTAATCCGCGGACAGGTGGTTATTAATTCAAATCTTTTGGACGACAAGGTTTTGTTTAAATCCGACGGTATGCCTACCTACCACTTGGCTAATGTTGTGGATGACTATTTGATGAAAATTTCACATGTAATCCGTGGTGAAGAATGGTTGCCTTCGGCACCTTTGCACGTGATGCTTTACAAAGCTTTTGGTTGGGAAAAAGAAATGCCGCAATTCGCACATCTTCCTTTGCTTTTGAAACCTGATGGCAATGGAAAACTGAGCAAACGCGATGGAGACCGTTTGGGATTTCCTGTCTTTCCTTTGGAATGGCACGACCCCAAAAGTAGCGAAATTTCTTCGGGTTACCGCGAACAAGGCTATTTTCCTGAAGCTGTTATCAATATTTTGGCCTTCCTAGGTTGGAACCCCGGAACGGAACAGGAACTTTTTTCTTTGAACGAACTGATTGATGTCTTTTCTTTGGACCGAATCAGCAAATCGGGCGCTAAATTCGACTTGGAAAAAGCCAAATGGTTCAATCACCAATATATGTTGCAAAAACCGGCGAAAGAAATTGCCCAATTGTTTTTGCCCGTTTTGCAAAGCAAAGGCATTGAAAATGTTTCTTCCGAATATCTCGAACAGGTTTGCACATTGTCTAAAGACCGCGTGAATTTCGTGAGCGAACTTTGGGAACAGGCTTCGTTCTTTTTCCAAGCGCCGGAAAGCTACGACGAACAAGTTGTGAAAAAACGTTGGAACGAAACCAGCGCCGCTCATTTGAAAAAGATTTCGGAAATTTTAAATACTGCCGCTTTCGACAAACAAACTTTGCACGACGAAGTCGCCAATTACATTCAAAACAACAGCCTGAACATGGGACAAATTATGAATTGTTTGCGATTGTCGTTGGTTGGCGCCGCCAAAGGCCCTGATTTATTCGAAATTATTGTTTTATTGGGAAAAAGCGAAAGCACAAAAAGAATTACTAAAGCTTGCGAGGTTTTGGGGTAAATATTAAAATTATGGATTTAACATATAGCTTTTTACAAGATTCAGAGCCAACCGAAGCTCAATTAAAAGAATTAATGAAAGAGGTTGCTGTAGATGCTCGAAAACGGAAACGAAATGCCGACAAAAACTTTTTAAAGCTAATCCGTCATGAAATTAAGTTAGCAGCAAAAAGAAGCAAACTTCTTACAAAATAAGTATTAATGAAACCCAAACTCCTTATAATAGCAGGCCCCAATGGTTCCGGAAAAACTTCCATTACAGGAAAAATTTTGAAACATGATTGGATTGATGGCTGTGTTTACATCAACCCGGATAATATTGCAAAAGATATTTTTGGAGATTGGAATTCACCTGAAGCCGTTATAAAAGCGGCTCAATACGCAACTCGAGAAAGAGAAAATTGTATAAAAAACAAAAAAAGCCTTCTTTTTGAAACGGTCTTGTCTGCACCCGATAAGTTAGAATTTATTCTTAACGCTAAAAATGCAGGTTATTTTATCCGCCTTTTTTTCGTAGGAACAAATCATCCTGCTATTAATGCGTCGAGAATTGCTCATAGGGTTTTAGAGGGAGGGCACGATGTGCCTATTTCAAAAATAATCAGTCGTTATGCAAAATCCATTGCAAATTGCTCACAAGCAGCACTATTGGTGGATCGCATGTATGTCTATGATAATTCAATTGATGATGTTTTCCCAAAACTTCTTTTTAGAACAATTGATGGTAAAATAGAGAAAACATATTCTGAGATTAACCCTTGGGCAAAAGAAATTCTTAAAATCGTCGAAAATTCAAAATAGTTATTTTTTAAACAAATGCAAAAATCCATTCAAAATAGGAAAGTCGTAATATTGGGAAGCGGCAATGTGGCCACGCATCTTTCATTGGCTTTGCAGCAAAATGGATTTGAAATTGTACAGCTTTTCGGAAGAAATCCGGTTTCGGTTGCCGAACTTTCGGAAAAATTGAACCACTGCGCTACAACTCACAATACTCAAGACATCACAACACACGCCGATATTTATTTCTTTGCATTAAATGATGAAGGCGTTCTTTCTGTTGCCAAAGAGTTGCAATTAAACGATAAAATTGTGGTACATTGCGCGGGTTCATTGCCTATGGATATATTGAATGGTATTAGTTCCAATCATGGAGTTTTTTATCCCCTATATACTTTTGTAAAAAATATTCCCGTAGATTTCAAAAATGTTCCAGTTTGTGTTGAAGCTTCGAACGAAACCACAGGCAAAACTTTAATGGAAATAGCCAAAATCCTTTCCCGGAAAACGGAATGGATTGACAGCGAAAAACGGAAAATCATTCATTTGTCGGCAGTTTTTGTTTCAAATTTCACCAATATGATCAACACTGCGGCTTACGACATTTTGTCGAAAAACAATATTGATTTTTCTTTGCTACAACCTTTGATTCAAGAAACTTTGCAGAAAACCACCAAAGGAAATCCTTTTCAATTTCAAACCGGGCCTGCCGTTAGAAACGACCAAAAAACGCTTCAAATGCACTTGGAAATGTTGGAAGGTTTTCCCGTCTATGAAAAGTTGTATGAAGAATTGACAACTGCGATTCAAAAAACGAAAACTCAATACAACAAATAGGATTCAATGGATTTTAGTAATATTGATTATTTGAAATCAGGGAATAAAAAGCAACAGTTGGCATATAAAATACTGATGGACAACAATATTATTTCAAATTTAAATCAATATGAACCGATACTCGCAGGGACAATTCCTTTAAAGATTGATATTGAAACGAGCGATCTCGATATTCTTTGTTTTTGGAAAGAAAAACAGGAATTTATTGACAAATTGACAAACTTGTTTAAAAATTTGCCCCATTTTAAACTTTGGGAAAATGAAAACAACCATGCTGTAATTGCAAGTTTTATTTTATCCGACTTTAAAATTGAAATTTTTGGACAAAATATTCCAACAAAACAACAAATTGCATATCAGCACATGTTAGCGGAATACAACATACTAAATCAACGAGACGAAAATTTTAGGCATAAAATAATCCTATTAAAGCAGCAAGGATATAAAACCGAGCCTGCGTTTGGAATTGCGCTCAACTTAAGAGGCAATCCTTACGAAGAATTATTGGCTTATAGGGATGCTTAACTTTCGACTCAATAAAGTGAAGAATAAAAAACAATGAAAAAAATAGTTGTACTTTCCGGAGCGGGCGTCAGCGCCGAAAGCGGTATCAGTACTTTTCGCGACAGTGGCGGATTGTGGGAACAACATCGCGTGGAAGATGTTGCTACTTATGACGCTTGGTTGCGAAACCGTGAATTGGTTCTTAAATTCTATAACCAACGCCGCAAACAACTTTACGAAGTAGAACCCAATGCCGGACATCGCGAATTGGTGCGGTTGGAACAAGCTTACGATGTACAGATTATTACCCAAAATGTAGATGATTTGCATGAACGCGCAGGTTCCAAAAATGTGTTGCATCTGCACGGCGAACTCAAAAAAGCCCAAAGCGATATTGACCCAAACTATATTGTGGACATTGACGGTTGGGAACTCAAAGAGGGTATAAAATGCCCAAATGGCGGACAATTGCGCCCTTTTATTGTTTGGTTCGGCGAAGCAGTTCCCATGATTGAACCGGCTATAGAATTGTCTTCTGCTGCCGATATTTATATTGTTGTTGGTACTTCGTTGAATGTTTATCCTGCAGCAGGTTTGGTAAGTTATGCGCCCTCTTCTTGCCCAAAATATGTTATCGACCCAAATGAAGTAAAAGCGCATGCACCCAACATTACCTACATTCAAGAACCGGCTAGCACAGGCTTGAAAAAGGTAGTAGATGAGTTGTTAAATGCTCAACTATAGAATCAAATTTCTTCCATTATACTGGAAGAATTTGTAAAAATAGACACATATTTCCATTATAATGGAAGGAAATAAAAAGCGATTTTTTACAAAAATATAAATTTCTTATTTACGTTATAAAACAAAAGTTTTTAATAGAATGGCCGAACCTACTCAACTTACGACTAACAAAAAAATATTTATTGAAACCTACGGCTGCCAAATGAATTTTTCGGACAGCGAAATTGTGGGTTCCATCTTGAAAGAAAATAATTACGACATTACATTGGATTTGCCCGAAGCCGATTGTATTTTGGTAAACACCTGTTCTATCCGCGACAATGCTGAACAGCGTGTGCGCAAACGTTTGACGGAATTCAACGCTTTAAAAAAACGCAAACCTTGGCTGAAAGTCGGCATTTTAGGCTGTATGGCCGAACGTTTAAAAACCCAATTGCTCGAAGAAGAAAAAGTTGTCGATTTGGTAGTTGGCCCCGACGCTTACCGTTCGCTGCCGGCTTTGCTGGCACAAGTGGAAACGGGACAAAAAGCCGCCAATGTTTTGCTTTCCGAAGAAGAAACCTATGCCGAAATTGCGCCGGTAAGATTGGGCGAAAACAGCATTTCCGCTTTTATTTCCATTATGCGCGGTTGCGAAAATTTTTGCGCCTACTGTGTGGTCCCCTACACTCGTGGCAAAGAGCGAAGCCGCGACCCGCAAACCATTATCAACGAAGCTCGTGAACTTTTTGAAAAAGGATACCGTGAAGTTACCCTTTTGGGACAAAACGTAAATTCTTATCTTTGGGAAAGCAGCCAAATGGATTTTGCAGGATTGATAGAACAAGTGGCATTAGTCAATCCTTTACTGCGTGTGCGTTTTGCCACGCCACACCCCAAAGATATTTCCGATAAATTATTGGAAACCATTGCCAAATACGACAATATTTGCAAATGTATTCATCTTCCTGTTCAATCGGGAAGCACACGGATTTTGGAATTGATGCGCCGGAAATATACACGTGAATGGTATTTGGAAAGGGTTGCCGCCATCAAAAGGATTATTCCCGATTGCGCCATCACCACCGACGTTATTGCCGGATTTTGCACCGAAACCGAACAAGACCACCAAGATACATTGGACATGTTCCGTCAGGTGGGATATGAATATGCGTTTATGTTTCAATATTCTGAACGCCCCAACACTCTGGCTGCAAAAAAATATGCCGACGATGTTCCCAACGACATAAAAAACCGCCGTTTGGAAGAAATCATTGCTTTGCAACAAACACTTTCGCGAAAAAGCAATCAAAACGATATTGGAAAAACTTTTGAAGTTTTGGTTGAAGGGACTTCGAAAAAATCTAAAAATCAGCTTTTTGGAAGAAATAGTCAAAACAAAGTCGTGGTGTTCGACAAACCCGAAAATTGTAATATCGGCGATTATATTCATGTAACCATCACAAATTGCACTTCCGCAACCTTGATGGGCAGCGTAAATTAGTTACCTTTGCAGTTTATTTTTCAAACCTTTAATCCCAAACCAAACTTTGAGAAAGAAAATTTTTGCAATTGTAGTTTTTCTTTTTTTATTTGCCGGAAACTTTCGTATGCAAGGCCAAACGGATATTAAGACTATTTCCGATTCCTTGGTAAATATTTATAAAAAGGAACTTTTCCAGAAAAAAGATACTACAGAAGTTAAAACCGGATGGAATTTTATTCCGTTTCCTATCGTCGGATATTCAACTGATTACGGTTTTATGTTTGGAATCTATTCCTGCATTTGGAATTTCGGCGATGGCGCCATTTTCCCGAACTATTACCACATGTTCGATTTTTTGGCACGCTACAACACCAATGTTTCCGGTGTTTTTCGCTTGTATTATGATTCCGAATACCTGATTCCTAATTTCAGGGTAGGCATTGATGTCAGTTATATGCTCGACAAAGCCTATGATTTCTACGGAATGAACGGTTTTGAGTCCCCGTTTTTCGAAGAAAAGCCTCATTCATACTACACTTACGAAAGAAGTATGATTCGGATAGGCGCTAATATTTTTGGCAAATTGTACGAAAATTTGAGTTGGGGCGCAGGATTTTGTTACAATAAATCCGACATTTCGCGAGGAAATTTGTCGTATCCCGACACCAAAACACTGTATGATTACTATGTTTCCGAAGGAATTTTTAACGAAAACGAAAAATCGGGAGGAAACAATTTCAATCTGAAAGCCGGTGTTTTTTATGATTCCCGTGATTTTGAGTTGGCGCCCAAAAAAGGGATTGCCACGGAAATTTTGTTTTTAGGCTCCCCGGATTTTATCAATCTGAACGAAACTTTTAGTTATTCGTACCTGCAACTTTCTATCAATCACAGGCAATTTATTCCGCTATTTAACGAACGCCTTATTTTGGCTTACAGAATTGCTTACCAAGGTGTTCTGTTCGGCGAAATGCCTTTTTACGTTTTGCAGGATTTGCAAACTTTTTTCCCTGTAAAAACCTACAACGACGGTTTGGGCGGCGAAGCCAGCATTCGAGGTTTGGCGCCTCGCAAAGTACTGGGCCAAGGCATGGCTTGGTTTAATATTGAGCCAAGAATTCATATTGTTGATTTTCGGGCTTTTAAACAAAAGTTCGGTATCCACGTAAACCCGTTTTTTGATATGGGAATGGTGGTACAGCCTTTCCGGCAGGACAGAATTACAAATGCTTCTGACAATATCTATTCCGGCAAAAAAGAACATTTACACTGTTCCTATGGAATTGGGTTGAAGTTGCATGTAAATGACAGTTTTATTGCCAACGCAGAGTTCGGATTCCCGCTAAATAAGTTGGACGGAACTGTTGGAGTTTATTTGGGGACAAATTATTTATTCTAAATACAGGTTAAATATAAATACAGACTTTCATATTGCTGTTGCTTAAAAGTAACGAATTAAAATTATCCTAAATAAAGGCTTTAGTCAAATTGTTTCGTTTATATAATTGGGCTAATGTCTCAAAATATATGTTGAGACTCAAGAATCCGTCAGCGAAAGCATAATGGTAGTAAAATTCAACCAGTTACTAAAATACTATTTTTGGAAAATTTTTCATTATTCACTTTTCATCTTTCATTCAAAAAATGATAACCAACCGACAACTTTTCTTTCAACATTTGGCACAAACCACGCCTTCGCCTATTGGTATTGAGGTAGAAAAAACCGAGGGCATTTATATGTTCGACAAAAACGGAAAAAAATATATCGATTTAATTTCCGGAGTTGCTGTGAGCAATGTCGGGCATCGGCACCCAAAAGTGTTGCAAGCCATTACGGAACAGTTAGATAAATATATGCACTTGATGGTGTATGGCGAATACATTCAATCGCCACAGGTGCAGTTGGCTCAAAAATTGGCGGAAATTCTTCCCGAAAATTTGCAAAGCGTTTATTTTGTCAATTCAGGAAGCGAAGCTGTGGAAGGTGCCTTAAAACTTGCCAAACGCTATACCGGAAGGCCTGAAATTATTTCTTTCAAAAATGCTTACCACGGTTCCACGGCAGGTGCTTTGAGTATTATGGGAAGCGAAGAATTTCGTTATGCTTTTCGTCCTTTGTTGCCGGGCGTTCGACAAATAGAATTCAACAATGAAGCAGCTTTAAACGAAATTACCAACCAAACGGCTTGCGTGATTTTAGATCCTTTGCAATCCGAATCGGGATTGGTTTTGTCTGAAAACAATTTTTTGGAAAAACTTCGCCAACGTTGCAACGAAACCGGCGCTTTGCTTATCTTCGACGAAGTGCAAACCGGCTTTGGGCGTACAGGTTCCCTCTTTTATTTCGAACAATCCTTAACACCCGATATTTTGGTTTTGGCCAAAGCCATGGGGGGCGGAATGCCTTTGGGCGCTTTCATTTCGGCCAAAGAAATTATGGACAGCCTGATGTCGAAACCCATTTTGGGACACATCACCACTTTTGGTGGGCATCCCGTTTGTTGTGCGGCTTCGTTGGCAGCTTTGGATGTTTTGCTTGATGAAAAACTTTTTGAAGAAGCCGAAAAAAAAGGAAAATTATTTTTGGAGGCTTTAAAAAATCACCCAAAACTGAAAGCCATCCGCCAAAAAGGACTTTTTTTGGCTTGCGATTTAGAAAACGAAGAACAGTATTTCCGTTTGTTGGAAATTTTTATCCGGAACAGATTGGTAACCGATTCATTTCTTTTCAAGTTGGATTCGTTCCGCATTGCACCCCCACTTACCATTACCGAAGCACAAATCCAAGAAACTATCGACTTGATTTTAAAAAGTTTGGACGAATTGTAAAAACCATTTCACCATCCTGTCAGGAATAACTTTTTTCAATTCAATTAAAAAACGTATTTTTGTAAATTCGGAAAATGATGTTTCACCAATTATAATGACATAAAAATGAGTAATACAGCTGAACACGTTCGTTGTTTGATTATAGGTTCCGGCCCTGCCGGATACACCGCAGCCATTTACGCTGCCCGTGCCGATTTAAAACCTGTTTTGTACGAAGGAATGCAACCTGGCGGACAATTGACCATTACTACGGAAATTGAAAATTTCCCCGGTTACCCTCAAGGAATTACAGGCGGTGCCATGATGGAAGATTTGAAAGCGCAAGCACAAAGATTCAAAGCCGATATCAGAACCGGAGAAATCGTGAAAGCCGATTTTTCAAAACGCCCTTTCACTTTGACAGACGATAAAGGCAATCAGATTTTGTCTGAAACAGTCATTGTGGCCACCGGCGCTTCGGCAAAATGGTTAGGTTTGCCTTCGGAAGTTAAATTTATGGGACAAGGGGTTTCTGCTTGTGCCACTTGCGACGGCTTTTTCTACAAAGGCCAAGATGTAGCCGTGGTTGGCGGTGGCGATACGGCCTGCGAAGAAGCTACTTATTTGTCGCACATCTGCAACAAAGTTTATTTGATTGTGCGCCGCGACCAATTGAGAGCATCAAAAGCCATGCAGCACAGAGTGATGGAAAACCCCAAAATAGAAATCCTGTGGAATAACAATCCTGTGGATGTTGTTGGCGACCATTCCGGCGTTACCGGCGTATTGCTTAATAACAATAAAACCGGTGAAAACAAAACCATTGCCGTTACCGGATTTTTTGTTGCCATTGGCCACCATCCCAATGTAGATGTTTTTGAAAATCAATTGACTTTGGACGAAAACGGATACATTGTTACTCAACCCGGAAGCACCAAAACCAATATCGAAGGGGTTTTTGCTGCCGGCGACGTTCAAGATACCCATTTCAGACAAGCCATTACCGCTGCAGGAACCGGTTGTATGGCTGCCATAGAATCGGAACGTTTCTTAACAGAAAAAGGTTTATAATTTATGATCATCAGGCATGAAAGACTAAGATTTTTCATGCCTGATAAATTTAGCAGAATGAAGCTGAAAAGTATTTTCTTTATTTTGTTTTTTGCAGGAATAGTTCCTTTGGCGTACACGCAAAAAGCGAATGAAGAAGATTCTTTATTATTGGTAAAATCGCGTTACTTCTATGTAAAGTCTACAGATATTGCCATTCAAGAGCTCTTTCATCCCACTTACGACCAAACCCATATTCATTTGTCCGATCCTTTGCAACAAATGGACAACAACTATTATGCACGTATGCAAAATGTGGGACAATCGCATCTGAATTTGTTTTACAAACCGCGCTTTTCTTCGGAGTTCGTTTACCAGCCTTCAACTTTTGAATCGTATTTGTTTCGCCCGCAAAATGTAAAGTTTTTTCAATTGGAGAAGCCTTACACAGAATTGCAATATTTTGGCGGCTTAAACGAAGAATATCTGTTCAATGTAACCCACAGCCAAAATATTTTCCCGAATTGGAATATAGCCGTTGAAGACCATTTGACAAGCGCTCCCGGGTATTATGCACATTCAAACGTTTTGGATAATTATTTAAGCGCCACATCACATTTTTTTACAAAAAACGGCCGCTATCATGTCCGGGCAGGATTCATTTACAACCGTTCAAAAATTGATGAAAACGGTGGAATTACGACGGATTCGCTTTTTACCCAAAACCTTCAAACCACACGCGACGCCATTCCCGTAAACCTGACTTCTGCCAAAACCAGCGTTCGCGACATGGAAGCCTTTGCTTATCAGAATTTTGTACTTCAAAAATTTGACACCACGCTGGGAAAGGGCAATCCTTTTAATTTGGGAGCCATTGGCTTGAATTTGCAATGGCATAAACAAACTCGCGCTTATATTGACAACAATCCCAATTCCGGCTACTACCAACAAATTTTGATTGATTCGACAAGAACTTTCGATTCTGTTCGTACGCAGCAGTTTAACAATTCCGTTTTTTGGACAAACGACATCTACGTTGATCATCGGTACAAAAATCCTGTAAAACTGACCTTGGGATTGAATCAGCAATATGTGAATCATACGGATTCTATTTCCCGAAACGAATTTTGGGGATTTGCCCCCTTTGCCCAATTGAAACTAGCCATTGCCGGTTTTTCGTTGGGCGCTTCGGCAGAATATAATATTGGAAGCGGCTACAACAGTAATGACGCACGATTTGAAGCATCTATGAGATATAGTTTACCTCAAGGGAAACTGACACATGAATTTAGCGTCAAAGCCAATATCCAAGCCCTGCAACCGGATTATTTCTATGCTCATTACTATGGGAATAATTACCAATGGGAAAACCCTGATTTGAAAAAGGAACAATTGCAACGTTTGGAAGTCCGCTATGAATTGAAGAACTGGTTTTGGCTGGGTGGAATTGTAAACAATCTCACCAATGCCGTTTATTTGAACGAAAATATTTCGCCGGTTCAACATACAGGAACAGAGCAATTGTACCAAGCCTATTTGGGAGGAAAAGTAAAATGGAATATTTTGCGTTTTGAAAACTACACCAACCTTCAATATGCGTCAAATGAAGATGTTTTCCGCTTACCTTTGCTTGAATTGAAACAGTCTCTTTATGTCGAATTTCCATTATTTAAGAAAGTATTGCTTTTGCAAACCGGCCTTGACTTAAACTACAATACAAAATACTATGCCGATGCGTATTCGCCGGCTTTAGCCGCATTTTATCGCCAAAACGAAATAGAGTTGGGAAATCACGTTTGGTTAGATGTATTCATTTCTGCACAACTGAAACGTGCGTTTCTTTTCGCAAAATTCACTCATGTGAATGCCCTTTTCGATTCTGCGCCCAATTATTTCATGATTCCTCACTATCCGACACAGGATTTCGGTTTTAGATGGGGTTTTGTTTGGAAATTCTTTGATTAACAAATTCTTAGTAGAAACTCTATGAAGAAACATTTTATAGATGAACTTTCTTACGAAGAGAAACAAAAATTGTACGACATTTGCCGGCAATATTGTACCGAAAGCCGGTTTGCCCTTTTCGACAAAGTAGCTTCCCAGCGGACAAAACATGTGACTGTTGTTTTGGAAAATGTCTATCAATCGCAAAATGGAAGTGCTATCATCCGCAGTTGTGAATGTTTCGGATTGCAGGATTTGCACATTATTGAAGGGGAAAGCGCTTACAAAATTAATCCCGACATTGCCAAAGGTTCGCCAAAATGGTTAAGTTTGTACAAATATAAAGAAACCGCTGAAGCATACGAATCGCTTCGCAAGGAAGGCTATAAAATCGTAGCCACCACACCGCACAAAGATGACAAATTCATTGGGGATTTAGATGTTTCTATAAAAACAGCTTTTATTTTCGGAACCGAACATGGTGGGCTTTCCGATTTTGCCATAGAGCAGGCTGACGAATATGTAAAAGTTCCCATGTATGGATTTACAGAAAGTTTGAATATTTCGGTTGCAGCGGCGTTGTGTGTTCACGATTTTGTGGAACGCCTCAAAACGGCTGGGATCCAGTATGGATTACCCGAAACAGAACTCATGGACTTGAAAATAGATTGGTTGCGAAAAAGTATCAGAAATGCCGACAAAGTAATGTACGAAACCTATAAACGGGAAATGCTGCATGAATAGATATTTTATAAAATTGGCATACAATGGCGCCCCTTTTCATGGTTGGCAAATTCAACCGAATGGACGAAGCGTTCAGCAAGAGCTGGAAAATGTATTTTCGCTTCTTCTGCACGAAACAATTTCCATTACCGGCTGTGGCCGTACCGACACAGGAGTACATGCTTCGGATTTTTATGCCCATTTCGACTCTGCACAACAATTTTCAGAACAAGAACTGCAAAACCTAACACACAAATTAAATAGCTTTCTTTGCAAAGAAATTGTTATTTACAAGATATTGCCGGTTGTCCCAACTGCTCATGCCCGTTTCGATGCCATAAAACGCACTTACCAATACCATCTAAGCATCCAAAAGCTTCCGTTCCAGTATCAATTCTCTCATCAGATATTTTGCCGTCCAAATATAGATTTGATGAATGAAGCAGCTCAAAAGTTATTTTTATACAACGATTTTTCTTGCTTTTCAAAAGCACATACACAAACCAAGACCAATTTATGTACTATCTTTCACGCTCATTGGGATTGGGTAGGCGATGAATTGATTTTCACTATTTCGGCGAACCGTTTTCTCCGGAATATGGTCAGAGCCATTACCGGCACCCTTTTGGATGTTGGCCGCGGAAAAATCAGTATAGATGATTTCGAAAAAATCATCCAAAGCAAAAACCGCTGCGATGCAGGAACTTCCATGCCTGCCCATGCTTTGTTCCTGACAAAAGTGGAATATGAAGATGGGATTTTGTAGGCCTCTGGATTTTGCGTCCCCTGATGACATTTCTACAAAGCAAAAGAGGTTGCCCTGCATGGACAACCTCTTTTGCAAATCATTTCAACGAAGAACTATTGCTTCATTATTTTTCTTGTATAAAGATTTCCATCATTTGCCACAATTTTCAAAAGATAAGAACCTTTTGCCAATAAGTTAAGATTCAATTCTGTTCTTTCTTCTGCTTTTGCTTCAACAAAGACTCTACCACTAATATCAATCACTTGATACGATTTTGCAATAGATTTCATATCTTCAACAATCAGTATATCGCTGACAGGATTTGGATATACCTTCAAATCCTTAATTGCAGGATTTATATCATCATCCACACCCAAAATACATTTTTGTTCAACATAAAGGATATTTGCTGTTGTTGCTGAATCTGCTACTATGGCAAAACGAATCTCACCTTTCTTTCTAGCTGTAGTTGTATTTGCAGTTTTTGTTTTAATGGTAACTATATTGTTTTGATACGTTCCTTCTGTAGGTGAAACCTCTATAAAATCCGGCAAAACTTGCTGTATTTTCCAATCACAGAAAGTTGTAATAACAACTTTTACAGAATCATTTTGAATGCTATCTAAAACTATTGTATCTTTATCCAATTCTTGAGTACATGGTCTTCCGGCTTGTTTTACTGTCAATATTTTTTCAATATTACCACCTTTCAATTTCAATTGTGCTGTTCTTGTAAGGAAAGTGTTATTAGCTTCTGTTTTTATATTTACTACTTTATTTCCTGACCCTTCATTACTTGCATCCCATGTAATCCAATCTGGATAAGTTGTTTGATCAAATGCCCACTCTAAATTAGATGTTACATTAATAGCTGTAGATCGAGTACCTCTGCCTGGAGTAATAATTGATTTATTCATTTTTAAAACTTCTGTTGCAGCTGATTGTGCAACAATAACTTCTACAGTATCAGTTTCACGATAAACTTTCAACAATCCTTTTCTTTCTTTTGCCCATGGATTTTGTTGATTTGTCGTTATTGTAACTAAAGCATTTCCTTTTTTGTCAAGAGAATCTATCTTAACAGAAAACCAAGCTGAATCTTTTGAGAAACGCCAATTTAAAGTATCAGAAATAATGTTTAGTGTCGTAAAGTTCTTTTGATATGCACCAAGCATAACGCTATCAACATTAGAATATAAAGTATCATTATTCGGGGCTACACTAATAAAACTTTTCTTTGCCAAAGAATCTTGGTTATAAAATGACTGTCCTTTTGAATCTATCGTTGTATAGTTATTTGATACTACCAAAGTTACATCATAAATACCCGGAATTTCATAGGTAACCTCTTGCTGTTTTTTTACTGACTCTGCTGTATCTGCACCCGGAAAAAGCCATTTCCTATCTTTCAATGTTCCACTATTTCCTAATGAAGACGTATCCTCAAATATTACAGTCAAAGGTGCATTACCGGAAACAACACTTGCAGAAAATTTTGCTGTAGGCAAAGAATCACAAACGGCTTTTAACGCGCGTTCTGCATCAATGTATCCACTTTGAATATTACGCTCATCCGAAATTGTCAAAGGAATAGAAGTAGTTTGCAAATATGATAAAACTTTCTCCTTTGTTAAATGCGGATTTTTGGAAAGCATTAAACCAACCAATCCTGCAACCATCGGTGTTGCTTGCGATGTTCCTGACTTCAAATCATAATTTCCTGTTACTTGAGGTGTAAAATTTTTCAATGTACATTCTGAGAAAGTTGTACTGATAGGTGAATATCTCCCGTCTGCTGTTTTATCATCTACGACATTAGTTTTGCCATATCCACCTGGTGCTGCAATATTTATCCAATCACCGTATTCTGAAAAATACGACAATTTGCCATCGATATCCACAGATGCTACTGAAATTACTTCAGGCATAGCTGCCGGATATGTTTTTTCATTTCCTTTATGTCCTGAATTACCTGCTGCCACAATCAATATAGCTGATTTTGCAGCTTCATGATAAACCTCCTTAACTGTTTCTGAAATTTCAATAGGTGATCCATAAGACATGCTTAGTACATTAGCGCCATTTGCAACAGCCCATGTTACACCATCCGGACCATAAGGAAGTGTCCCCTTATTGTTATCACTCGCATTAACCCCCATAAGAGTTACCCCGCCTCCAATAGAAGCAATTCCTGTTTCATTATTTGTTACAGCACCTACCAAACCGGCACAATGTGTTCCATGAGACCAAGAAGAGGAACTTGAACTTTTATCTTGAGGGATAGAATCTGGTGGTGCAGCGCTTCCAATTTTTCCCAATCCGACATTATATTGCAAATTCCCTGACATCTGCAAATCCGGGTGTTCACCCCAAACTGCATTATCAACAATTGCTACTTTAACTTGCGAATTTCCTGTAGCAATATCCCATGCTTTTTCTGCCTTAATCATATCCAAATACCATTTTAAATTATAACTACCTACGTTTGAGCTATAATATGGGTCGTTGGGTACTGAAAATGGTTGAACTATCTCTTTTTTATCAACATATTCAATAAAATCAAAATATTTTAACCTTTTTTGCAATAAATCAATTTTTGCAATGCTATCAAATTCAACCTCTACAATGCGATTCATACGAGGGGTATTGAAAGCATAGAATGGGCGTTTTAGATTTACTATTCCAAATTCTTCTGCCATTTCCAGTAAGAAAGGAAATTGTGCAATTGCTATACCATGGTCTACATCCACAGTAAAATCAGCAGGGTAAGAATCCACAAATTTAAAGTAAATTTTACCATCTACATAATTAGGATCTACTGTTTGGGCATTCGACTTATTAAATACCAAAAGCGAACCAAAACAAATAAGACAAATTAATAATTTTTTCATACTATATTAAATATTAAATTTCATTCAAAACTCTGCATTTAATAACTATTTCACAACAGCTTTTATTGTTCTAGAATCGTATTCTGTATTCAATTGAATCAAGACAATCCCTTGTTTCAATTCTTTTGAATTTATAGTTACTTGGTTAGGGCCTGCAACTTTTTTCCCCAATTCTTTTTGATGTTGAATTTTTCCATCAATACCAAATATTTTCAACGTTACGTTAGAAGATTTTGAAAGAGAGAATTCCAATGTTGAAATATCTCTAATAGGATTAGGATAAACAGCTACTTTCTCTTGTTTAAAATTGGGGTAAGATTTCTTTTCTACAGATAAATAAACAGGCGTTTTTTGCTCAACAACATTTCCGTAATCAGCATATAAACCACTCCCATAAGTAGCAAAATAAATAGCACCTGGTTTATAGGTTCCTGCATATTTCGACGATTCAGTCCCCAAATTAGATATAAAATTCACATTCATTTCAGCAATATTTTGTTGTTGTTGAAAAACTTTTCTGACAGGAACTTTATCACCAATAAGCTGCCAATCAGGGGTCTCTGATTTCAAATTATTTGTTTTCCATGCACCTTGTTCTGTTGCAATATAAGCTATATTTGAATTATTCATCTCTATCAAACTTGAATATACAGGTATATTCGAATTAAAATACAATGACGTACTTTTATCTGTAAATTCAGGCTCATAACTCAATGCATTCTCAGAATACAAGATATTTCCTACAACATTACCACCTGTCTCACCAAATGTTACCAATAGATTATTTGCATTATTGGGATCTACAAACAACGAATTTATTGGACGACCGTAAGTCCCCATTAAAGTTATGTTTCTTGGAAGTTTTGCATTTGGCGAATAATCTATTTCTGTTGTCAACATACCGGAAATTCTATAAAGCATAGAACTTGTTCCTCCTAAAGTAGTTGCAAAGAAAAAATGATCTCCATCTTTTGAAATCGCAAAGGTTGCAGGGATTTCTGATGTTTGACATACATAAATAGGCATCCACTTTACTGTATCAATCCCTAAATTCAAAATTTGATCTGTTACATAAATATATCTTTCACTTAATTCACTTTTCGCTTTCATGTTATTTCCCATAATGAAATATCTATTTTGCAAAGGTGTTTTTACTTGGATAGTAGTATCATTTGTGAAATAAAAATCGCTTTTAAAAGTATATTTAAATGGATAGTCGTTCATATTTCTATCTTGCACTAAAACTGTATCGCCAATTTTAATTAAAAAATTTGGTACCAAAACTGTATCTCCTATTGATCTGTAAACTCTCATCCCTGCAGATAAGCGACAAGCTGTAGAATCTTTGATTATTTCATCTGTCATTGTTTCCCACATTAATGCAATCGGGGTTTCTGAAGTAGCTGAGGCTGCAGAATCGTGATACAATTTTGAACCATAAAACCAGTCTTGATCATTTGTATAATTATCATAAGAGCCTATCGCCCTTGCAAGATTTTTGTTTATTTGTGAGAAAATTACAGGTGCTTTTGGAGTTTGTTCTGTTTTATGGAATATTGATGCAAAAGCAGGTCCACCAACAGAAATAGCCGCACTATTTGTTGTAGGCCAATAAACTAAATCTGCAATATTATTTCCCTTTTTATCTTCTATTGCATTTTTACTTAAATAAAAAGATCCATCACCATACAAACCTCCAACAACAGCACCATCATTAGCAACACCTATGTTAGTTATTTGAGATATTTGCAAATTTTTAATACGTAAATCAAACCCTTTTTCAATTACTCCTGTTTGCATATTCATTTTTTCATGATACAATGAAATTCCACCATCTGTCGCAATAAAAATTGCCACAGAATCTTCCCTCGTTTGGGGATTTGGATGAAAAGCTATTGCATGAACATATTCATGTAAATAATTTGAAGATGCTCTTGATGCAGACACTGATGCATTTGATGCCCCTTGTTGTTCCCAATAAAATTCATCACTGTTATATTTAGAAGTACTTTGTCCTATTTGAAACGTATATGATCCTAAATACACTTTATTAATATCAAAAGGATCTACAGCCAAAGCCAAATCATAATTACAATTTCTAAAGCCTTTTGAACTTAATAAATTCGATATTTTTTTAGAGGACGCTGGGGCGCCTTTATCTCCTAAAAAGTAAACGCCTTGTAAACCACCGTCTAAACCAGCCTTTCCTGCTGCTACATACAATTTATTTTCGTCTTTTGTTACTGCTACTTCAATTCGACCAAATTCAATCTCATTATCACTCTCTGGTAATTTAATTTCTTCTTTTCCTGATAGGTCTATTTCTTTTGTTTTGTACAATTTAGAAGAAAGATCCAATGCGGTTGCAGAAAGCTCCCCCTCTGTAAAATAAATAGTTCCATCAACACCTATTTCTATTTCTTGAGATAGTTTCGTTACTTTTGAAAGGTCCCATGTTTCACCACCATCTTCGGAATAATAAATACCTGTATTAGTTGCTGCATAGACATTACTTCCTATTCCTGCTATTTTATTCACATAAGCCCATGCAACAGTGGGGTCTAAACGATATCCACCCACTGATGTTTGTGCAAGATGTACAAAATCTGTTGTTCCTACATTTTGTTTATAAACACCATTTCCGATTGTTGCAGAAAATGCCTCTTTAGCATTAAACCTGGAGGTTTGATTCCATACATTGGCAAACCCTTCTCCTGTTCCAACATATATATTACCATCTTCATCTTGATAAATGCAACTGATAGGCATTTGGCCTATTTCTCCACCAACTCGATACCAATTTTTTCCTTGATCGTCAGATTTGAATAATCCACCGGCAACACCTCCTGCATAGATCGTTGATGGATTTGTTTTATCCCACAACAAAGCTCTAACACGTCCGGCTATATTGCTTGGTCCTATATCTACCCATGTAGAATCATTCCCTTGCTGAAGATATATTTGGTCAAAATTCATCTTTATAATAGGCATTGCGGATGCATTCAACACTCCAGCAAAAACGGCTATCGTAAAAGCGAAAAAGAATCTCCTTCCAATGTACTTATTTTTCATATAATCAATATGTTTTGTTAAATATCTGTTGATTTCTTCAAATGATTACAAATTATTTTTAATTCGCAAAGGTATGAATAATTATGAATAGTTCCAAAAGAAAAATATTTTCTTTTTAGATATTTTTAACCCCATTAAAGAAATAAAAAGAGGAGGGATTGCCCCTCCTCTTTTATACTATCCTAAATTTTTAATCTGTTATTTTTGAGTTCCGATTCCACGTATAACGCCTTCTACAGGAATTGTTAATAGTATACCTGGATTTACTGTTATATTTCCGTTTAAATTAAGAGTATAATCCATTTTATTATAACCGCTTAAAGCGCCTTTTCCCGTTACCTCTATTCTACCACCTAATGTTTCTAATATTGCACTAACATCTTGTCCGCCTGCTATAGGCCCAAATGCCGAAGTTATATCAAGCCCCGTTTGTTTAGCAAGTTCCAACAATTGTTTGCCTGAAATATTGTCTTTAAACGTAATTGTATCTTTTGTAGAATTATACATTCCTTTTATCGACAGAGTTTGATTTTCCCATGTGGAATTTTCAGGTACTAAATAGATAGAATTTTTGAGGCCGCCTTCGTCTAATTTAAAAGTTCCTTTTGCATCTTTAACTTGAACCGTGGTGTCAATTGCTCCAAAAATTACATTTATTTGAGCATCTTTTATATCATTATTGTAATTTCCAACATAGGTTGTGTCTGTTTGTTCTGTATTTCCACCATTGTTATTTCCACCATCATCGGTACCTTCATTATCTTTTGAACATCCTGCAAAAAACAAACCTGCACTTGCAGCAATTGCCATCATTAAAAATAACTTTTTCATAAATTTTTGGATTTTAGTTTGTATTCTCTTTTTAAAGTTTCTATTAAAACGACGCAAATGTACAAATATTTTTTCTCCTGCAAAAAAATAAATTACATTTGCCTCAAAATCATTATGTATTGTCTTTTGTTATAGAAGACGAAATTTCGGTAAATAGGGTTGCCTCAACAAATTTTATTCTTTATCAAAATTTATTCGGCTTTGAACAAAAAATCACTACATTTGTACTTGAATGCATCAATTCCCTTTATTTATGAATTTTGAACTTACAGCTAACTTTCAACCCACTGGCGACCAACCTGAAGCTATACAACAATTAGTGGACGGATTTCGAACAGGACGAAATGCCCAAGTTTTATTGGGCGTTACCGGTTCAGGGAAAACTTTTACCATTGCCAATGTCATTCAGCAGCTTCAAAAACCGACTTTAATTTTCAGTCATAACAAAACGTTGGCTGCCCAACTTTATGGCGAATTCCGGCAATTTTTCCCAAAAAATGCGGTGGAATATTTTGTTTCCTATTACGATTATTACCAGCCGGAAGCCTATATTCCAAGTTCGAACACCTATATAGAAAAAGAATTGCAAATTAACGCCGAACTCGAAAAATTACGTCTTAGGGCAAGCTCAGCCTTGCTTTCGGGACGAAAAGATGTAATTGTGGTCAGTTCTGTTTCGTGCATTTATGGCATAGGAAATCCTGACGAGTTTGCCAAAGGTACCATCTATTTAAAAGTTGGGGATAAAATAAACCGGAAGGATTTTTTGTTGAGACTTGTGGATAGTCTCTACGCTCGCAATGAAATAGACTTTACCAATGGCCGTTTCCGCGTAAAAGGGGATGCTGTGGATATTTTCCCCGCTTCTGCCACAGATTTTTGTTATCGCGTTTATTTTTGG
>JAVBMO010000169.1:0-20025 GCA_031552355.1 Bacteroidales bacterium
AATATAGCCATCCTTTCGGGCGACACCATGTTTGCTATGGCGTACAAATATTTTTTGAAAAACGAATATCCGAATCAGCTGGAAATCTTGCGTTTGTTTACCCAAACGGCCATAGAAATCTGTGAAGGACAACAGTATGACATGAATTTTGAGCAGGAAGAAACCATTTTGCTCGAAGATTATCTGTTGATGATTCGTTTGAAAACGGCGGTATTATTGGCTGCTTCGTTAAAAACAGGCGCTTTGATTGCCAATGCAAGCCCCGAAAATTGTAACAGAATCTATGATCTGGGAATTGCCCTGGGTTTGGCGTTCCAATTGCAGGACGACTATTTGGATTGCTATGGCGACACCAAAACTTTTGGCAAAAAAACCGGCACGGATATTATCGACAAAAAGAAAACATTTCTGTATATCAAGGCTTTGCAAAAAGCTGAAGACAAACAAAGAATCCGTTTGATAGACCTGATGAAATCCGATATTGACCCCGAAACCAAGGTAAGGGAAGTTAAGCAGGTGTACGAACAATTGGATATTCAACAGATTACCAACGATGAAATGGTCCGTTATACGCAAGATGCGCTGATTTTGTTTCAGGGAATAAAATCAGAAGAATCGTCGAATGAAATTTTTCGGCAAATGATTCAAAAATTGATGGGTAGAGACAGTTAAAAAATAAGCTGAATCCACTATTTGCAAAAAAAGCCAAAAGTTTTTCTTAACTCTGTTTAGGCGAAAGGGAGCAACTACATTGTTGCAAGGCGTTTATCAATAAAATGCAATGACAATAATATGGTATCCTCAGGTTGTAAACCTTGAGGGAATCAGGATAGAGAATCCCCCTATCGATATTGGTGGTTATCAAGAACCCACCTGATAGGGCGCAAGCCTGAGAGGTTGTTTAAATTTCGTTATGCAATTTATAAATTTCAGGATGTCGCCGCTATGCGGCTTTAATAAATGTAGCTTTTATTATTTGTTACAAAGATTATGCGGCTATGCCGCTTTTAAGCCACAGCGTGGCGACATCTTTGTAGAATAGTTATAATGTATTGATTTAAAAGCAACGTAGTTGTGGCATCTTTTTTATTTGTATTTTATTTAATTAAAATTTAGACAACATCTAAGAAACAGGTTAAATATTATTGCCGTCTGCTTTAGCTGACGGATTTTGAGTTATGAACAACTTTTTGGGGCTTTAGCCCAATTAAAAAGTGAAAATGTTTAGGCTATATTAGTCCGTTGCTTAAAAGCAACAGCAATTAAAACCTAACAGGTTTTTGAAACCTGTTAGGTTTATATGAATTACAGGATTTTTAATTTTGCCAAAGGCAAAAACACCTATGATTTTCAGTAGTTTAATTAAAATTCGAAATTTATAGAAATCCTGTATCAATATAGGGCAACTGCATCAAAATTATTCCCACAAACAAACATATTGACAATTTGATGTATTTGCAAATTGATACCTTGTCTATCGCAGTAAGTCCGCAAAGCGGGCAAATACGAATAATCACGGAGAATTCCGTGGGGAAGCTACTACTCAATATTATTGTCGTCCGTGAAGTGGGCGAATTTCCGGTATTGTTCGCCCACTTCATGGACGAAATTTGGAGTCCCGTCCCCTTCCGTGTGTTTCTCACACGGTTATTCAAATTTAATCCCTTCGGGACATTAAAACTTTTAGGCATTATATCCGACTATCGATAAAAATATAAAAATACAATTTTCAAATTATTTGAAACTAGGTATTTGCATTGTTAATAGGCTTGCCCTAAGTTAAATTTCAAACAAACAAGATATATTCTTATAAATTTACTATTTTTGCATTTCAAATATTTGCTAATATTATCTCACCGGCACTAAAATTGCTTAAAACAAGGAAAACACGTAATTTTTCTTGTTTAGACAGGACTTCTTTAATGAATAATGAATAATTAAGAATGAACAATGGAACAGCCTTGTTGATTTTTTTATTCCTAATTGTCAATTCAAAATTTCGAAAAATCCTGTTTAAATAAAAAGCAATCCTGACGTTTAAGCCGTTACTAAAAAAAGCAAATACAAAAGAGTATTTGAGTACTAACTGAAGAAAAAGTAGAGAAGAATGCAGGGAAAAAGAAAAAACCACCTGAAAATCAGATGGTTTTTTGTCGGGGTGAGAAGACTCGAACTTCCGACCACTTGCACCCCATGCAAGTACGCTAGCCAACTGCGCCACACCCCGAAACGAGAGTGCAAAGGTACAATCTTTTCTTGATTTTTCAAAAAAATCCCCGAAAAAAGGGATAAATATTTGAATGACAATGAAATATACAAAATTCTTTTTAACGGACAGAATAGTAAAATTTATGAAAGCTTTTAATGTTTTTATTTTGACATTTTTATTGTCTGCTTTTTCTTTTGTTTCGTGCCAAAATAACGGCACACCCGAAAAGATAAAATTTTCCGGGGGTACACAGGGGACCTATTATTCAATAACCTATTACGATTCCCTGAACAGAAACCTTCAACCTCAATTGGTGGCCTTTTTGAAGGATTTTGAACAGACGGCTTCTTTGTGGGTGCCTAATTCTATTCTTTGCAAGGTAAACCGCAACGAAAAAGTGACGCTGAACAAAGTGTTTATAGATATTTACAGCAAGTCGGAAAAGATAGCCAAAGCCACAAACGGCGCTTTCGATTTTACAATTGGCCCTTTGACTTCGGCATGGGGCTTTGGGTTTGAAAACAAGTCGAAAATGACTCAGCAAAAAATAGATAGCCTATTGAAATTGGTGGGATATCAAAAAGTGCATCTGAAAAACAACAAAATAACAAAAGACAATCCGGCAATTAGAATGGATTTTAATGCGCTTGCCAAAGGCTATTCCGTCGATTTGGTGGGGCAGTATTTGGAATCGTTGAATATTAAAAATTATTTGATTGACATTGGCGGCGAAGTGATTGCCAAGGGCTTTAAACCGGAAGATAATGAGCAAATTCCCTGGATTGTGGGAATTGAAGAACCCACAGCAAGCAAAGACGATGAACGCAAGATATTTTCCAAAGTAGTCTTGGAAAACAAGGCTTTGGCAACATCGGGCAACTACCGCAAATACTACGAAGAAAATGGTGTGCGCTATTCCCATACCATTGACCCCAAAACGGGCTATCCGGCCAAACACAATTTGTTGAGCGCTTCGGTTTTGGCAAACGAATGCTGGGAAGCCGACGGCTATGCAACGGCTTTTATGGTTATGGGGTTCGAAAAAGCCGTTGAATTTCTAAAAACCCGTCCCGATATTCAAGTGTATTTTATCTATGAAAAAGACGGCACCTTCCAATCTTTTGTAACGCCCGGATTTGCTAAATATATGTTGAAGTAGAGACGATACTTGCACCAAGCGAAATTGCAAATTTTGTTTGGCGAGCGAAGATAGATAGATGTTATGACGATTGTCCTATACATTTTTATGCCAAATACAAAAAAAGTGAAGGTTTGTTCTGCTATAATTTAACATAAAAGTAAACAAAATGAATAATTTGAGCTTTGAAATAACAACATCGGAAGCGTTTTTCAAAGGATTATTAGACGATTACAATGATTTTCTTAGAGATAAAATATCCTCAAGAAAAGCACTTACATGTGCAATAAAATCTTGGCATTTGGCAGAGTGGATATATTATGAAAATGAAGATTTACAGAAAAAATATACGAATGTAAAAGAAAGTCAAAATAGTTTTAAAGCATTATGTCCTTCTTTAAAAATCATGCAGGATATAGCAAATGGCGCCAAGCATTATAAATTATGCTATAAGTCAAAGGTTAGAAAAACAGAAAAGAAAAAAGGTTCTTTTGATAATAGCTTCGATCGTAGTTTTGATATTTCAAGACTTATTATAACATTAAAAAATGGGAAAGCGCTTCATTTTGAAGATGAAATAAAAAACGTAATAGATTTTTGGAAATCGTATCTTGATTTTAATTTAATAGATAGTCCAAAAAATTAATATTAAAAATTCACTTCAAAGAATTAAACCTAGAAGGGTTTTAAAATATTTTAGCCCTGAAAGATTGCGCTATTTTTAATATATAAATGGTGCTATATAGAAATAGGGCGCCGCATCAAAATTATTTCTACATATTTAAGAATTGATAATCCAATATATTTGCAAATTCAAACAGAGAAACACTATTTTTTAAATATATCAAAGCCAAATATTTGAATTTTTGATACGGTTGCCCTAATATAAAATATACTACCAGACATTAATTTATTTTGTAAGAGATATCATTATCTTAAAATAAAATTATACATTTGTAAATTAGAAAAGAATATTAAAGAGACCTTTAATGGTGGGTGCTATTAGCAGTAACGGTCTTGTTCCTATTGTCCTAACAATTTTTTTGATTATAATTCATTTTTTTATAAAACTAAAAAAAAGGGAGGAGTACAATGATATGGAACATACAAAAAGAACAAATTTGAAAAATATAGCATTACAATCAGTACGAAGTGTAATAACTACAATTTGGACAATTGGGACTTCCGTTACTGCGACCGCAGTCCCTTTGATGAATATAAAATGTAAAACTATTTAGAGCATCTGTCAATTATTTAAAATTACATCTTTGCTCCAACACAAAAACCAAAAAAGAATGATAAAATAAAAGCATAAGAACTTAAAATACATATTGATATAGCGTTAGCTATTATTCTTGCATCTGAAAACTACCACTTTTCAAACCGTTACAAGAATAAGTTAGTAAACGTTCACGCACACAAGCGTGGACTTTAACTTATTTGTAACGGTGGGTATGTGGTAGTACCTCAGAGGCGAATAAGATTATTGTCCACGCTTTTTTTATGTGCAAAAATGAACAAACAAAAATAAAAAGGGAAGCCGAAAACTTTTTAGAGTAGGCAAAATAAAAAAAAGAAAATGGTATGAGAAAAGTAGTAATGATGGGAATATTACTAATCCCAATATTTGCATATTCGCAATATGGAATTTGGGATAGAGCACCGCAATCAACCTATACACCTCTCAGTCCAAATGACATTTTGGGCCCGGCTATGCAAATGAGGCAACGTGCAGACAACAATGCTGCAAAAATTGATCAATTGATAGATTGGATCTTCAGTATCAAACGTCAATCCATAGACCAACAACTTTCAAATGCCTTGGATACCTATTACCATAAATTACAGGCGTTTTATGAGGGCGATCTTGCACGAATGGATAACCAAATCAGGAGTGTAAAAAGAGGAATTCAAGAGGAAATAGACAAATATAATCAGCGAGTTAGAGATGCTAACATCAACTATAATCGAAAAATCCAAGAAGAACAACAAAAAATCGAAAAACAACGGAACGAACAAATAAATTCAAATGCTTATTTACAAAGAGCAGAATCTGAAATAGAAAAAGAAGATTTCGAGGCCGCACTGATTTCTTTGAATAAAGCAATTGTAAAAAATGAAAATAATGTTCAAGCATATTATATGAAAGGATGCATACTGATGTTTGTAATGAATAATTATGATTCTGCAATTGCCTGCTTTTCAAACTGTATTTATAAAGAACCAAATGCTCACGCATATTTTCAGAGAGGAATTTGCTATGAAATCACAGGAAATTATAAATATGCAGAAATTGATTATTCAAGAGCACTCACATATAATCCTAATTATTTAGAAGCTTATTACAGAAGGGGGATAGTAAAATCTGGATTGGACGACAGAGTTTCTGCTATCAGCGACTATGATTATATTATCAATTTTCAAGGAGACGAAAAAAATCAATTCAAAGATTTTGCCACTGTATACAACAATAAGGCTTACTGTTTAGTAAAATTAGGGTATTATGATGAAGCTTTGCCTTTAGTAAATAAAGCTCTTGATTTAGATAAAAACCTCGCTTATATTTGGGATACGCGAGGTGAGTTGTATTTTTATAAAGGACTTTACGAGAAGTGTATTGAAGATATGAATAAGGCCATTTCTATTCAAGCTAATTCAAATTCTTACTATTATAGAGGTTTGGCTAAAATAAAAATAAATAAAAAACAGGAAGCTTGCAAAGATCTACAAAAAGCTTTGGAATTAGGGAAAACGATTGCAGAAAATCATATTCAAATAAATTGTAAATAAAATAAGGGATAAAAACTTATTAGAATCAGTAAAATAAAAACAGAAAATATTATGAAAAAAGTAGTAATGATGGGGATATTGCTAATTCCAATTTTTGCATATTCTCAATATGGAATGTGGGACAGAGCACCAATGTCAACTTATATGCTGATGAATCCCAATGATATTTTGGAGTAGCCTTGCAAATGAGGCAACGTGCAGACAACAATGCTGCCAAAGTAGATGAACTAATCAATTGGATTTACAGCATAAAAAGCCAATCCATTGATAAAGAACTTTCAGAGGTCTTGGATATCTATCTAAAACATCTTTCTGGATTTTATAATCAAGATCTTGCCAGAATGGATGATCAAATTAGAAATGTTAAAAGAGGCATCTATGAGGAAATCGGAAATTATAATCTGCGAGTTCAGCAAAGGAATAGTCGATATAATCGGGAATAGCAAAAAAATTATTCAAACACAGAAGGGAAGCCGAAAACTTTATAGAGTAGGCAATTTATTAAATACCATATTCTTATGAAAAGAAGTATTTTAAGCATTTTTCTAATGCTGGGTATTACAATAGGTGTAAATGCCCAAACAAGAACAACCAACTATTATGATGGTTATGGGACTAGCGTTGGTTCAAGCCAAACTACACCAAATTATTGGGGTGGCGGAAGTACTACTACCTATCGGGATAGCTATGGAACTGTTACAGGTTCAAGTCAAAGGACACCAAACCATTGGGGAGGTGGAACCACAACCACTTATAGAGATAGCTATGGATCTACAACAGGTTCAAGCCAAACCACAACAAATCCTTGGGGATCTCAAACCACCACTTATCGGAGTGATTATGGAACTGTTGTGGGAACAAGCGAAACGAGTAGAGATGGGTTTGGAAATGTAAATACCACTTATAAAAACAGTAACGGAACGGTTACCGGAAAAGCCAAAACAACCACAGATATGTGGGGCAATACAAATACAACCTATACCCCGAGTTGGTAAATAAAACCGGTTGCCGCTATATGGCTTCAAAATAGTGGCAACCATTCAAAATAGATAAAAACAAGTATGAAAAGGATAATATTTTTAGGATTAATATTTTTGGCAATATTCAATCCGGCAACCTTAAACGCCCAGCAACGCCAGTATTTTTATAGTGATGGTTTTAGCATTCAATGCTCATGTAAACTTTATCAAAATGAAGTTTATCAACAACAAGCTAAATATTCGAATGCAAAAAACAATAAGGAAAATGCCTACGTTTGCGCAGTTGATGAACAAGATCCTTATAGTTGTGCCATTTACAATATCAACGTAATTGATTTGTCAGATGCATATAAGGGAAAAACCGATCAGGAAAAACAAGCTTTGGAGAAAACGCATCTAATGAAATTGAAATCTTCTAAAGAATATATGCAGAAATATGCATTGAACAGCTATAAATCTTCTTCTTTTAAGGGAATTCCTGCATTGGAAACCACAATGTCTGTGGGAGTTGATATTTCTTGTAAAGCAATTGCTTTTGTGAAAAATAAAAAATTCTATCTTTTAATGGTAACCACACGGTCTAATCTCGGCGGGTGTTTTCTTAATTTTACAAACAGTTTTAAATTTACAAATTAAATATATTATTATGAGCAAGTTAGCAAAAACCCTATCGATTATAGGTCTGATTCTTGTGTTCTTTATTCTTTTTGGCGTCATTTCGGGTATGCGTCAAGCTGATGGACACAAAACTCCCGGAATATTTGCTTTTATTCTTATGTTAGGATTAATTGCGGGCATTCGGGCTATCTATAAATCGGGTAAAAAAAGCGACAAGGACGAAACCAATCTTCAAAAATAGAGAAAAATGTTCAAGGACTATTATAAAATTCTTGAAATACATGAAAATGCAACAGAAGATGAAATAAAAGTTGCATTTAAAAAGCAAGCTTTTAAATGGCATCCTGACAAAAATAGCGGAATTGATACAACTGCAAAAATGCAGGATATTAATGAAGCATATTTGATTCTAAAGGATAGGGAAGCAAGGGATTTGTATAATGTCACATACCGCAAATACAAACAATCTTTTGCTTCCCAAGAATCAAATCCGAAAGAGGAATCTCAAAAGCAAAAAGATTTTGTTGTTGAAGACGAAACTTTGAAAAAATGGATGGAAAATGCACACAAGCAAGCTGTGAATTTAGCAAAACAGATGATGGAAGAATTTACAGATTTGTCAAAAAAAGGATTTAGTGCTGCTGGTTCCGAAATTTGGCAGCATTTAAAAATCTACTTTATCATTTTCATCGCTTTATCTATTATAATGTCTTTGGCAAAAGGATGCGGATAATTTTCAAAGGATAACGTTCGTTTGCGGAATTTGTAATTTCACCGCTCAACCAAAGTGAAATAGGATTTTGTTGCTGTGATTTTAATTGTAAATTTGCAGAAAAATAGCTTGTGATGACAAAGAACGAAGCGATTCAATTATTTGAAAATAAAAAAATTCGGACCTTTTGGGAGTCCGAACAAGAAAAATGGTATATTTCTATTGTGGATGTGATAGCTGTTTTAACAGAAAGCATTGACCCCGCAGCCTATTGGCGTAAGCTAAAGCAAAGGTTGAAGCAAGAGGGTAATGAAACCGTGACAAACTGTCACGGTTTGAAAATGCAAGCTGCCGATGGCAAGCTGCGTTTGACCGATGTAGCTGATGTCGAGCAACTTTTTCGGTTGATTCAATCCATTCCTTCTCCAAAGGCAGAGCCTTTTAAATTGTGGTTGGCAGAAATAGCCCGTGAACGTCTGGACGAAATGCAAGACCCTGAATTGACTATAGACCGCGCCATGGAGCAATACTTACGTTTGGGATATTCCGAAAATTGGATAAACCAACGCCTGAAAAGTATTGAAGTGCGTAAGGAGCTTACCGATGAATGGAAGCGTTGTGGATTAAAAGAGGGACAACAATTCGCCATTTTGACTGATATTATAACCAAGGCATGGGCAAACAAAACCACCAAAGAATACAAACAACACAAAGGTTTGAAAAAAGAGAACCTGCGCGACAACATGACAAACTTGGAATTGGTTTTGAATATGTTGGCTGAAGCCACCACTACCGAACTTTCTAAAGAAAAGCAACCTCAAACCTTTGAGCAAAGCAAAACCGTTGCCAAACAAGGTGGTGCCATTGCAGGAAATACTCGCAAAGAAATTGAACAAAAACTAAACAAACCGGTAGTTTCTAAACTAAATGCAAAAAAACAGAAAGAATTGCCGGAAGATAATGGGAATTTAGAAGGGTGAAAAGAAAGTGAAAATATAGTTGCCGTATGTTGCAAACAATAAAAACAGTGGGGATATCCAACATTTACGATATTGTTTTCACTTTCTCTTTTTTATATTCCCCTTGTTCGTCAAAGGTTGTAAATAATAATGTAATGATTGTTAGGCTTTGCCTAAGTCGGCTTTATCAAAGCAGCTTTTACCAGCAAAATAGTAAAATTTGATAGTTAGGATAGTGCAGACTGGACGCAACCATCGTTCGAACATTGGTTTCAATTTTGCACAGCCAGAAACAAAAAGGGGGAAAGGAGTATACCCCTTATAACTCACCATAAATTTCAACTATTTACAAACAAATTAAGGTTTGTGGATTTTTACCACTCTGTCAATTCGTAATTCGTACTACGCCCACCTTCCGATTCATGTCGCAAAATGCCTTTGTCTATTAAATCTTTGATATCACGTAAGGCGGTATCGGACGAACTTTGCCATTATCTCCTTTTTTACGGCAAATACACGAATTATTTTCCGCATTTTTGCGGCGAATAAACGATGTATTCTCCGCAATATTGATTTTGGAATTTCTAATTCTATTCCAAAATGCTCAGCGGCATGCAGTCTATTCAAACGCTTTTACTGTCTTTTTGATAATGTCGATGCATTCCCTGAGTTGTTCTTCGGTAATAACCAAAGGCGGCGCAAAGCGAATGATATTGGTATGGGTAGGTTTGGCCAACAAGCCGTTGTCTTTCAGTTTAAGGCAAATATCCCAAGCAAGGTTCTCTTGTGTGGAATTGTTAATGATAAGGGCATTCAGCAAACCTTTGCCTCTAGTTGAGTCGGCAACGGAAGAGTTTTGGCAGAGTTCCTGCATTTCCTTCCTGAATATTTCCCCCAAATATTGGGCTTTTTCCGCCAAACTTTCTTCTTTTACCACTTCCAAAGCTTTTACGGCTACAGCGGCAGCTATGGGATTTCCACCAAAGGTGGAACCATGTTGCCCGGGGCGGATAACATCCATAATTTCATTGCTTGCAAGAACGGCCGAAACAGGATAAACCCCACCGGACAGAGCTTTTCCCAAAATCAAAATATCGGGATGGATATTTTCATGGTCACAGGCTAACAGTTTTCCTGTGCGGGCAATGCCTGTTTGCACTTCGTCGGCAATAAAAAGGACATTGTGTTTTTGACATAAGTCATAGCATTTTTTAAGGTAGCCGTCGTCGGGAACATAAACCCCTGCTTCGCCCTGAATAGGCTCTACCAAGAATCCTGCAATGTGAGGATTGGCTGCCAAGGCTTCTTCCAAAGCAGCGGCATTGTTGTAAGGAATTTTGATAAATCCGGGGGTAAAAGGGCCGTAGTTGTTGTACGCTTCGGGGTCGATGGAAAAAGAAATGATGGTGGTGGTGCGTCCGTGGAAATTATTTTCGCAAACCACAATTTGCGCCTGATTTTCGGCAATTTGTTTCTTTTCGTAAGCCCACTTCCGGCAAAGTTTCAGGGCGGTTTCCACCGCTTCGGCGCCGGTATTCATCGGCAAAACCTTCTCGTAACCGAAATATTGTGTAACAAATTTTTCATATTCGCCCAAACGATTGTTGTAAAAAGCGCGCGAAGTCAAAGTAAGGGTTTGGGCCTGCTGTGTAAGCGCTTCTATAATCTTGGGATGGCAATGTCCCTGGTTTACGGCAGAATAGGCCGAAAGGAAATCGTAATAACGTTTTCCATCAACATCCCAAACAAACGCACCTTTGCCTTTTGCCAAAACCACCGGCAACGGATGGTAATTGTGTGCGCCATATTTGTTTTCCAATTCCATTAATTCGTTTGCAGTTAAATCTTTCATGGCAAATTCTGAAGTTTAAATTATAAATTTTAAAGGAAATTTCCGCCCTAAATTTTAGGTAAAAATATTTCCGCCATCATGCAACGGGCGCTTCCGCCGCCAATTTTTTCGATGGTGGGAATTTCCACCGGAATCATTTGATTGTAGGGCAAAATCCGTGCCTTTTGTTCTTCGGAAAGGGAACTATATGCCGTTTTCGACAGGATTAAAAACTTTTGCCCTTCCGCATTTTCCACTTGCAACATGTTTCCTGCAAAGGAATGCATTTGTTTTTCGGAAATTTCGATAATTTCTTTTCCGTGTTTCAGAAGTGTTTCCGTCAGATGTTTGCGTTCTTCGGCATTGTCGATGGTCGAAAGGCAAACCACCGCATATTGTTTTGCCACACACATCATTACATTGGTGTGGTAAATTGGCAGGCGTTGATTTTCCACCCACTGGTTGGCATGAAAAGAAACAGGTATGAATCCAAAATCGGTGCAAAATTGTTCAAAGAGTTTTTTGTCGGTTCGTTGCGAAAGGGCGGCGTAAGCCGTTTTATTTTCGCGATCTAAAATCATGCTGCCGGTGCCTTCCAAAAAAACATTTTCCGCTTCGAAGGCGGAATAATCCACAACTTCCGAAATGACAAAACCTTTCCCTTTGAGAATTTTCAAAATATCTTGACGCCTTTCCCAACGGCGATTTTCGGCAAACATAGGGTAGAGCGCCACTTTGCCATCGGCATGAAACGACACCCAGTTGTTCGGAAAAATGGAATCGGGTGTTGTAGGCGTTGGCGTATCTTTGATGGTAATGACATCGATATGATACGACCGCAGTTTTTGCACCATCGACGTAAATTCCCGCAAGGCTTTCTCTTGCAAATGTTCCGCGGTGGTGTTTGCCTTTTCTTGAAAATAATTGTTCGGGGCGGTTTGTTCGTTGAAAGCAAAGCAAACCGGCTCTATCATTAAAATATGGTTTGTGGTTTGAGACATCCTTTAGAAATTTTGAATTGAAAATTCTGAATTTTGAATTAAATAATGAACAACCGTTGATATGTGAATTTGAAATTTGAAAATTAATTTTCCCTGATTAGCGGCAGGGTGGAACAGCGGAGCAGTCCGCCCATTTTGGAAATTTCGGCATAAGGGATTTTTTCCACAGTCATGCCCCATTCGTTTTCCAGGAAATGATTCAGGCGTGTGAAATTCTGTTCGGTAACCACCACATTGGGCGAAATAGAAAATACATTTGTGTTCATATAATACATTTCTTCCTGGGTGATTCTGAAGATATTTTCTTCGCCAAAGAACTCCAGCAGAAAGTGATAATCCTGTTTGTTTTGGAATCCGCCTTTGTAAATCAACGCTTTGCCGTTGCCGATAGGCATAAAAGTGCAATCCAGATGTAACACGCCCTGATGCGGATTGGTGTTGTGTTTTACCAATTCCAAAGGATAAAAAGTTTTGTGCGGAAAAAGTTCCTTCAGGAAATAAAAAGCATAGAGGTTGGTGCGGGCGGTCTTCAACTTGGAATAGTCTCGGCCGGAATAAACGCCGACAAAAACCGTGTCGTTATGCAGCACCACATCGCCGCCTTCCACATGGGCATTGTCGGGAACATTATAGATTTTCGTAAAATCAATGTCTTTGAAAATGTCTCGATAGGCTTCCTGTTCGTCCACACGGTCGGGGATGATATTGGAAACCACAATTTTGTCGTCGATGACAAAGGCCACATCGCGGGCAAAAACCTGATTGCAGTTTTGCAGCGTTTTAGGCCGGAAAACCTGAACACCATATTTCAAAAAAACCTTTTCAAAAGCCGTCATTTCCTCAATAATGGATTCTTCGGCCGGATAAATGCCTTTCTGTATGGTTTCGTAGGACTTTGCGTCATAGGTTTCTTTCAAAAGCGGTACTTCCCCAATGGATTCGGGCTGTCCCAAAACCACTGCTTTCAACTTTCCCGTTTCATTTCTTACATTCAAAATCATAAAATATGTGCTATACTTTTAAACAAAGATAGGATTTTTAATGAAATATAAATGTCGAAGAAAGAAAAATTTTAAGCCCCGTCATTACAAAAAGCGAAGCAACCTAAGAATAAGATTGCTTCGCTTGTAGTTCACAAAAAACAACTTTTCAACGCTATGAACTTTGTAGGAAAATTAAAAACCTTTATCGGAAAAACAGATAAAAATCAGTCCTTCGTATTTATCATTTATCTGGAATAGCATAGTTATTTATCACTTATTCCCCCTGAATGAAAGTGCTTGAGCTCTTTCTTGTAATGCTTTTTCTTCTTCGGTTTCAGCCTCAACAGTCAAGTTATGTGGAATAGCATGTGCATTTTCATCTACATGGCAAAAGGTAAGAAATCCTTCGCAAAAAGTAGTTTCGGATTGTTTTTGTTCCGATACTCGCACAAAAACATCTACTGTACTTCTACGCGCCACCACCAATTTACTTTCAAAAACTAAAATACTTCCGGGGTATACGGGATGAAGGAATTCCATTCCATGGATTTTTAAACAGACAATTTGATGCACAGGTAAATGTGCTGCCAGCGCAACAAATCCGGCTTCTACAAACCACTCGGAACAGCGGCCGGCAAAAAGTGTACGATGGTGGTTCAAGTCTTCGGACTTGACAAGGCGATGAGAAGTAACAGTTTTCATAGTTTTATATTTTTTTGTTCGTATTTTACAAAAGGATTCAAATATTTATTCGTGGAAATAAACACGTTTTACACGATTGGGAATTGAAGTAAAAACTTCATACGGAATTGTATTCAAATTGTGGGCCATTTTCTGTACCAAATCCGAACTTCCGAAAATAATTACTTCGTCGGTTTCCTTGCAATCAATTCCGGTAACATCAACCATACACATATCCATGCAGATATTACCGATAATGGGTGCGCTTTGCCCATTTATCTGCACATGCCCTACCCCATTTCCCAAACGACGGCTTAATCCATCTGCATAGCCAATGGGAATAATGGCAATATGGGACGTTTCTTTGGCAATCCAACGGCGGCTATAGCCCACAGCATCATCTTTTTCAATTTGTCGGATTTGGGAAATCCTTGTTTTCAGCGTACTTACATTTTCCAAAAGAGGAAGGACTTTGGGATCTGAAGAAATGCCATAAAGTCCAATCCCCAGACGCACCATATCGAAATGCGATTCGGGGAAACGACTGACACCTGCGGTGTTGGCAATATGCAACAGGATATTTCCTCCTAATTCCATTTTCAAATAAGTTGCCATTTCTTTGAACAACTGTATTTGATGGTGCGTAAAATCGTCGAATTCAATTTCGTCGCTGGCTGCAAAATGAGAAAAAATCGATTTTACTTCCACTTCAGGATGGCCCTTCAATAATTGAATTAAATCAGGAAAATCTTTTTCCTCAAAACCTAAACGGTGCATACCTGTGTCCAATTCCAAGTGGATTCCTATTTTTTGCGCTTTGTGAAATGTCATTTCGTCAAGCAACGAATGCAGTATCCTGAGGCTATAAATTTCCGGCTCCAAACAATGTTTCAAAACCGTGCTCAAGCTTTGTTCTTCGGGATTCATTACCATAATCGGCACTTTTATCCCCGATTTTCTTAATTCTGCACCTTCGTCGGCATAGGCCACTGTCAAATAATCTACTTTGTTAAATTGCAGAATATTAGCAATTTCCACATCGCCGGCGCCATAAGAAAAAGCTTTTACCATGGTCATAATCTTGGTATCTTTTCCAACCAACGACTTGAAATAGTTTAGATTGTGTTGTATGGCATTCAAATTTACTTCTAAAACCGTTTGGTGCGATTTTCTTTGCAAAAGTTGGTCAATTTGTTCAAATTCAAATATACGCGCACCTTTCAACAAAATACTTTCATTGGTAAAAAACGACGGTTGAAAATCTCTCAAAAAATCTTGCGTAGAAGCATAAAATTGTTTCGGCAAATCGAACAGATGCCCTTGCATGGAAATTCTTTCGCCAATTCCGATAAATGAATCCACTTTTTTCAAATTCAAAAGCAAAGCTATTTCCTGATACAAATCGGTATCCGATTTTCCACTTTGCAAAATGTCGGACAGAATTACAGTACGCTTATGATGTTGCTGCTGTTGCAACAAAAAATCCAAAGCAATTTCCAATGAATTCAAATCGGCGCTATAACTATCATTTATGATAGAGCAATTATTAATTCCCTCTTTCAGCTCCAAACGCATCGCAACTGGCGTTAACGCTTTTAATCTTCCAAAAATTATTTCAGGGGAATAATTGAAATAATACAGTACACTCAAACAATGCATTGCATTTTCAATGGACGCATTATCAATAAAAGGCAATTCATAGGCGTTTTCTTCTCCATTGAAAATCACTTTGATAATGCTTTTCTTCAGAAATTTTTCAATTGAAAGAATTCTGATATCCGCTTCCGGTTTGCGCCCCCAAGTAAAAATTTTCTTATCGCGAAAAGCCTCGAACGAAACCACCAAATTGTGGATTTCGGGATAATCAATATTATAGATAAGCGTTTTCACATGGGTGAACAAATGCAACTTTTCCGCAATTTTTTGATTTCGGGTCAAAAAGTTCTCGTCATGTGCTTGACCTATATTTGTAAAAATTCCTATGGTCGGCCGGATAATGGATTGCAGTTGCGGCATTTCGTTGGGTTCCGAAATTCCCGCTTCAAAAATAGCCAAATCATGGTTTTCTTCCATATTCCACACCGAAAGCGGAACGCCTATCTGTGAATTATAGCTTTTGGGGCTGCTTACCACATTTTTATCCGAACTTAGCAACTGGCAAAGCCAATCTTTTACGATCGTCTTCCCATTGCTTCCCGTTATGCCTATAACCGGAATTGAAAAATGTTCCCTGTGGAATGAAGCTAATTTTTGCAATGCCTGCAAAGGATCTTTTACCAAAAGGTAATTTGCATCTGAATGAAAATTTCGGTGATTTTCGTCTGCGACAAAATTCCGTACCCCTTTTTGATAAAGTTCTTCAATGTATTTTGCACCATCATTACGTTTGGTTTTCAGCGCAAAGAAAAGCGTTTCCTGAGCATTCCCAAGTTTCCGGCTGTCAGTCAATAAATGGCTGATTTTACAATCTTCCAAAGTATTTTTCACGAAACTGCAAACCTTTAGGGCTTCTGCAATTTCCGATATTGTGTAGTGAGGCATAAGTTTTATTTTACCCGTTTCTATAGTACGTTTTAGATTATTTCATTTGCAAATTCCTTGAAGTCAATCCTGTCAAAATTCCCGGAACTCATCATCAGCAAATTTTGATGTTCCCATTTTTGGGATTTCAAAAATTGACACATTTCTTTTGAATCAGTAAAAACAACCAAATCTTTTTTTCCGAAAGCCGATTGGACATCTTCCACGCTCAAATCCGGCAATTTTTTATGCGCCAAAGTGTGGCGATTAAAATATACGATTGCCACATCGGCTTCGTCCATACAATGCTTATATTCTTGCAAAAATTCCGATGTCAGACTGCTAAAAGTATGCAATTCCATACAAGCAACCAATTTTCGCCCGACATACTGTTCCTTCATGGCGGCAATAGTGGCTTTCAACTTTGAAGGCGCATGGGCAAAATCCTTATAGATTGACACTGTGCCGTTTGCTTTTACCAATTCCAACCGTTTTGCCGCTCCTTGAAATGAGGCTATCGCTTCATAAAAATCATGGTTACTAACACCAATTAAGTTACAAATATTGCGTGCCCCTTCTATATTTTGCAAATTATGTTTGCCGAAAACTTTCAGAGCAACTTCTTCTTTGCCGGTATTCACAAATGTAATTCCGTTTCTGATACTGTAATCCGGTGTTGAATACGAATGGGTTATTATGTCTTTTCTTGCTGTAGAGGCCACTTCAACAACCTTCTCATCATCATTGCTATAAATCAAATGTCCATCCGGCATAATGGTATCGACAAAGATTTTAAACTGTTCCACATAAATGTCAAAAGTCGGAAAAACATTGATATGATCCCATGCAATTCCGCTAATAATGGCAATATGAGGTTTGTACAAATGAAATTTCGGCCTTCGGTCAATCGGCGAAGTCAAATATTCATCGCCTTCCAAAATCATATATTTTGCCTCTTCGCTCAATTTTACCATTACTTCAAAACCTTCCAACTGGGCACCTACCATGTAATCCGTATCAATATTCAGCTTGTTCAAAACATGTAAAATCATTGCCGTAATGGAAGTTTTTCCATGACTTCCGGCAATAACAATCCGTGTTTTACTTTTCGATTGCTCGTACAAATATTCAGGATACGAATAGATTGGGATACCCAACTCATTTGCCCTTTGCAATTCAGGGTTATCTTCCCTTGCGTGCATTCCTAAAATAATGGCGTCCGTTTGACGGGAAATTTTTTCGGGAAACCAGCCGATTTCTTTCGGCAAAATCCCATATTTTTCCAAACGGCTTTTGGCCGGATCAAAAATTTCGTCGTCAGAACCTGTAACCCGATACCCTTTTTTGTGTAGCGCAATGGCTAAATTATGCATAGCACTCCCACCAATTGCTATAAAATGTACATTCATAATGCTTTATAAAATCTAATAAAATAGCTACAAATTTACAGAATAATTAAACGGAAGTATGAAAGTTTTTGCTTCTTTTGGATTTTTATTACGAAAAAAATTTGAAAATTATCGAAAAGAAGCGTACTTTTGCCGTTTAAAGTTGTCTATATTATATAGAAAATCTATAAACCAAAAAAAATAAAAAAATAAAAAAATGAAAAAATTATTAATTCTAATGTTTGTGCTTGCAGGCTTTGGCGCTACAGCACAATCTCCTTTTTTGCAAGGAGACAAAGGAAATTTATTTACAAAAAATGGTGTAATTTGGGAGACTGATTTCAGCAAAGATTCTCTATCTGTTGAATGGGGCCTAGATCATACAATAGAATCTCCATATGGAGATTGGGTTTATGCGAAAGATACAATGGAAAGTACTTTTACAGATATTATTGACAGGGAAGTTATTTACAATTATGTATTAGGAAGCCAAATGGGAGTAGACAATAAACCACGTAAGATTCCATTTGCTTTTAAGTCCCCTACAAATAGTAATGGGTACATTGTAATGTCTCCTTTGGATAATGGCCCAAGTGATGTTTATAGTGGTGCAAAAAATCTAACAGGAACTTATAATACATCTGTTCAGATAAATAACAGCCCATTTAGCACACAAGGTGTGGATGCTGTGCAAGTTTCTTTCTACCAATTGGTAAGTGTTTTTAACTATGATAAATTTTACATAGAATGGAGTACTGATAAATCTACATGGGATAGCCTTCAAATAAATGTATTAGGGATAGACTATACAAATACAGGTGTGGGCCATATGGCAACAAAAACAGTAACACTACCCCTTTCTGCTGCAAATAAAGATAATTTGTATCTACGATTCCGCTATTTCTCTCCTGATTCATCTCATGTTACCGCTACTCAGGGCCTTGCCGGATATTACTGGCTTATAGATGATTTAAAAGTATCTGCAGCACCTGCCAGTAAGTTATCTGTGGCGGGTGGAAGACAAGCTACATATTATACAGGTGTTTATCATACAATTCCTGAGGGACTTTCTATCTCACCTATAAGATGGTCTGTTGCTGCTCGCAGTGAAGGTTCTGTTGATGAAACAAATGTACAAGCATCTATTACAAACATTAATATAGGCGATGAAGCAAAATCTAGAAAAGTTGCCTCGATGGATATAACAAAACTTTATAACTTTAATATTGACCATTTTGATACTACAACTATTCAAAATATGTCATTATACACAGAAGAAATTGGAACATACGATGTTACAAGCAATTTGATTAGCGATAGCACTAATATTGCTTTTGACACATTGTCTTATAATGTAATTAAACCTTCTACCAGTAAAGAAATCAGAAACAAAACCGTTTGGGCTGCTGACAATGGACAAATAGCAAAAGGGACTATGACTTCTGGCACATGGACTTATGGTATAGAAAACAATGGTATAAAAAATGAGTGGAAACTATGTGTAACTCCTCAATACACTCTATGCGTAAGTTATCAATTGGCAGAACCCAAAGAGGGGGTAAAACAGGATACTGTTTATGCAAATGGCGTTCAAATGGTTTTAAGCCCTGCTTCTGGTTATGGCGGTATTGTTTTACCGATGATTTTTGAAGACACAACCATTATTAACAAAAATGGCGATACTGCTATAACATCTGTCCTAAGAACAACTCTTGACCAAAAAGCCTCCCATGTAATAAAATCCACAGAAATAAATCCTCTTTCAACCACATATATCAATGATCCTATTGCCCTTAACCTTCCTGTTGATGGCTTTGTGTTGAAACCGGGAAGTGTATATAAAGCTTGTTACAGAAATAGCAGTTCTGGTTTAGGAAATTATTTTGTGGGTAGAGATGGTGTAAAAATAGATGGTGAAGAAGGTTACAGAAAAAGTTTTGCGCCACGGTATAGTACTTATTGCCGTCCTAATGACAACAGCAGGTTTTATGAAATCTCCTCTGTTCCTGGCACGCCTATGATTCGCTTGCTTGTTGGTACTAAAAGAGATACCCTTGATGTTCGTATAGTTGACATGCAAAAACCTTCTTTCAATTTGCTTGTTTATCCTAACCCTGTAAAAGAAGTGGCTAATATTTCTTACAATTTGCCAACAGCTGCAGATGTAGTTATCAGCATTACTGATTTGACAGGACGTACTGTAAAAGTAGAAAAT
>JAVBMO010000136.1:0-17809 GCA_031552355.1 Bacteroidales bacterium
AAAGCAGAACAACTTGCTTATGTTACAGTTCAAAACCAAACTCCGGCCACAAAACAACAACAACCAACAACCGACCAAGTAGTTCCGGTAACAGACCTTACTAAAATTCCTCAAGTGGTGAAAGATGCCGTTGCTAAAGATTATGCAGGAAGCATTATCAAAACCGCGGCATTCAATCAAACTAAAAAGACTTATTTATTAGACATTGTTATCGGAACAGCCAAGGAAACAACAAAGGTAGAATATACCGAAAAAGGTGTGAAGGCAGTTAAATAATAAGAACGACTTTTCACCGTTATTAGAAGAGGATGTCTCACAAAGCGACATCCTCTTCTAAATTTATACAGGCCTATGAAGAAAGTATTAATCATTGAGGATGAGGTTTCTTTTTGCTTCATGCTGAAAAAATGGTTTGGCAACAACGGATTTGAAGCTGAGGGTGTTTTTACTGCAAGCGAAGGAATGAAATTTATAAAAACAAATTTCTACGACCTTATTCTTTCCGATTTGAGGTTGCCCGACAATGACGGAATTTCGCTCCTGCAATGGATTAAACAAATAAGCCCCAAAAGTGAGGTTTTTATCATGACCGGATATTCCGATATCCAAACGGCTGTTGCTTCCATTAAATTAGGCGCTCACGACTATCTTGAAAAGCCTATAAATCCGGATGTACTTTACCAAAAAATCACAGATCTTTTCTCAAAACCCAAAACTGAGAGTGTTCCGAAAGCTGAACAAGAAGATACATTTTTAGAAAATAGTACAGAAACGGCTTTTATTGTTGGCGAATCGCCTGTTTCTAAACAAATTGACGAACACATCAGATTAGTGGCCCCAACCTGCATGTCGGTTTTAATTACCGGCGAAAGTGGGACAGGAAAGGAATTTGCAGCACGTCATTTGCACGAGAATAGTAATCGCAAGCAAGGCCCTTTTGTGGCATTGGATTGCGGTGCCATTACGAGAGAACTTAGTGCCAGCGAGCTGTTCGGGCATATAAAGGGCTCTTTTACCTCTGCAATGGACAACAAAAAAGGGATGTTTGAACATGCCAATGGCGGCACTTTGTTTTTAGATGAAATAGGAAATCTTTCCTACGAGGTTCAGGTGCAACTGTTAAGGGCTTTGCAAGAACGGATTATAAGGCCTGTTGGCAGCAACAAAGAAATAAAAATCGACGTCAGGGTCATTGCGGCAACCAACGAGGATTTGTCAAAAGCCATTGGCAATGGCAAGTTCAGGGAAGATTTATACCACCGTATCAACGAATTTTCAATCCGCATGCCTTCTTTGCACGAAAGAGGCAACGATTTATTCCTTTTTGCCAATGTGTTCCTGCAAAATGCAAATAATGAATTGGGTAAACATGTAAAGGATTTCAACGAAAAAGCAAAATCTCTGATGACAAACTATACTTGGCCGGGCAATTTAAGAGAATTGAAAAATGTTGTAAAACGGGCTGTATTGCTTTGTTCATCTGATTATATCGATATAAAGGATTTTCCTTTCGAAATGACTTGCCCACAGGAGAAAAAGGAGTCCTCTGTTTCTATTTCGCCACTGAAACGTACCGACGAACAGGAACTGATTTTGCAGGCATTGGAAAAAACGGGGTATAACAAAACCAAGGCTGCCAAACTGTTAGGAATTGACCGAAAAACGCTTTACAACAAAATGGAGCGCTACAATATAAAGAATTAAGAATTTCAAATTAGGAATTAAACAGCCATATATCAATTTGAAAATTTGGTGATTAGAAAATTTGAAAATTAAAATCATTTTCAAGTCTCAACTTTTTAGACAGGATTTCATGATTTTCAGGGTTGACATATTAACACCACATAGACACATAGAAATCATAGAGAATCTACGCAGAACCATCCTGTCTACGTGATAATTAGCGGTCAGTGAAAAAATAGAAATTGATAATTTGAAAAGATAATACAACATAGGAAATGAATTTGAAAATAAGACAGGCCGAAAAATCTGACGTCGTTGAAATCACAAAACTTTTTTACGAAACAATACAGACTATAAATTCAAAAGATTATCCACAAGATGAAATTGACGATTGGAGTTCGTGGCACACAGACTTTGAAAAATGGAACGAAAAAATTGTAGAGCAATATTTTATTGTGGCAGTTTTTGACAATAAAGTTGTAGGATTTGGTTCCTTGGCGACAGACGGTTATTTGGATTTTATGTTTGTACACAAGGATTACCAAGGGCAAGGCATTGCAAGTCGATTGCTATCAGAACTTGAAAAAAAAGCCATTGAACAGGATAATGAGGAAATTTATTCAGAAGTAAGTATTACGGCGAGAATTTTTTTTGAAAACCACGGATTTGTAGTAAAACAAAAGCAACTAAAAAAATCGCGAGACAAAGAATTGGAAAATTATTATATGATAAAAAACATGAGATGACAATTGATAATGAATGTAATAAATACATAACCGCTAACTTGTTGGCTGAAAACTTTTGCTTCGTGGGATAGTTTTGCAGCTCGTAAACAGTTGCAGAAACGTTATTTTTATCATTTTCAATTCTCAATTCTCAATTTTCAATTATTAAGACAGGATTCCATGATTTTCAAGATTTATAGAATTCTCTTAGATTTGCAAACGGAAATAAAACAGCAAGGTTGAATTCATAGAAAATCTATGTGTAACTATTGTGCCTATGTGGTAATTGTAGTTTTTAAACATGAAGAATAAAGACACTCTTTTCAAAATAAAAATCATTTCAGGCTATTTAATCCCTGTGTTGATTGGCTTTGGGGTGGTTTGGTATTTGTTTGTCTATATTGTTCCTATGTTTTCAACAAATGAATATCCAAAAGATGAGGTCTTTAAAAAAGTGATTTATACCGGCTCTGCCCTATCGTCGCTCTACGAAACACAATTGCTGAGCATGGCTCTGATACAGGAACCAACCAAAGGAAACTGCAAAGCCTATAAACGCTCTATCGAAAAGGTTTATAGTGATATAGATTCCATTCAGAAAATTACCAATCAGCCTTCTCAGCAAGCTATTTTGGAAAAGCTTTCCAATTTGTTGGATAAAAAAGAATCGAACCTATGGGCTATTTTGTGGCAAATAAAAAATGAAAACGAGGATACGATTGTCAAACAAAGCATGTCGAGCCTGAAAGTGTCCATAGATTCTGTTCCGACTAGGATACGCATCCGCGAAAAAATACAGTACGACACGGTTTTTCCCACACCCGAAAAGAAAAAAAATCTTTGGAAACGCATAGGCGAAGTTTTTTCGCCTTCGACGCCGGAAACCATTTCCCAGATAAAAATCATACGCACTTTTTCGAAAGACACCATACAATCGCCGTTCAACACCTATGATACGGTTTTCAACGCGGTGGAAAGGGTGCTGGAAAATGTTTATGTAGAAAAAGCCAAAACACGGAAAACGACCAATAAAAAGCTGAAGATTTTACTGGAAAACGACAAAGTCATCAATGCCGAAATCAATTCATTGCTAAGCGAATTGCAGACAGAGGCGTTTTTGGCAACCTCTGCCGACATTCATAAAAAACAGGATTTGCTTGCCAAATCGGGAAAAGCCATTGTTGCGGTGGGTATTTTGGCCATATTGGCAATTGTACTTTTTATTTTCCTTATATTAAGAGATTTACGAAAAAGCAGCATTCATCGGCGAGAATTGGAAGAAGCCCGCATCCGTGCCGAAGAACTTATGCAAAGCCGTGAAAAACTTCTGTTGACCATTTCGCACGACATCAAAGCGCCGTTGAGTTCCATTGCCGGATATATTGAATTGATGAACTTATCGGAATTGGACGCGGACAAGCGTGAATATGTAACTTCCATGAATTATTCCATCCAGCATGTGATGGATTTGCTGAATAATTTGCTGGAATATTCGCGCCTTGAGGCAAACAAAGTGGAACTTGTTTCCGATATTTTTCCGCTATCGGGCCTTTTCGAAGAAGTATGCCTGTCTTTTTATCCTTTGGCCAAACGGAAAGACTTGTCGCTCACGCTTACAAATACCATAGATCCTTCGGTTTTTGTGGAAATGGATAAAGTGCGTTTAAAACAAATCCTTACCAATTTAATATCCAATGCTCTGAAATTTACGGAAAAGGGTTCTGTTTCCTTAGCGGCATCTTTAAGAAGGAAACAAAAAAATGGAAACGAATACCTTTTGTTTTCGGTAAGCGATACAGGGATTGGCATTTCGCCCGAAAAAAGGAATCTTATTTTTGAAGAATTTTCCCGCATCAGTACGCCAAAAACACAACAAAAAAGTGGAAGCGGATTTGGACTTTTCATTGTAAAACGCATGGTAGATTTATTTCATGGCCATATTTCCGTAAAAGAAAACCAACCGAACGGAAGTATTTTTGAGGTTCAATTGCCTATCAAAAAAGTTCCTGCACCGGAAAAAATGACTCAAACCAATTGCGCAAACATTTTGGTTGTTGATGACGATTTGTCCCAACTGAAGTTGATGGAAACCATTCTGAATAAATTGGGGCATTCCGCCACGCTTGTCGATACCATTGATAAATGCGTGGAACAACTGAACCACAATCATTTCGATATTCTGATTACTGACATTCAATTACAAAATGCCACAGGTTTCGATTTACTTGAAATAGTAAAGGCTTCGAATAATGATTCCATACGCCGGCTTCCTGTTATTGCCATTTCGGCTAATAGCGAATACTCTCAAAAAGATTTTTTGGAAAAAGGCTTTGCCGCTTTTATCAGAAAACCTTTTACCATGCAGCAACTCGAATGTTTGTTGACTCAATTTTGCCTGTCCGGGAACGCTAATCCCCTACCCTCTGAATTCACTAAAATGAATGCTGTGCCGACATCGGCAGAAAGTTTATACAATTTGGATGCCCTTCGGCAAATGGTCGGCAACGATGCCGAAACCATTAAACAAATATTGGAATTGTTCATTTCTTCGGCAAAGGAAAGCCGCGATTTACTGGAAAACTATCTAAAAACAAACGATTACGAAAAAATCAAACTTCTTGCCCACAAAATGCTCCCCATGTCGCAACAATTGGGAATAAAAGCATTGGCAGAAATCCTTTCCATATTAGAAACTTACAATATTGCAGAAACCACATATCCCGGTTTCAGAACAAAAGTGTCTTCCGCCATTTGCTTATTGGATGAAGTTCTGAAAGAATTGGAATTGCTTGTTCAGGGAACTAAAGAATAAAACACCGCTTGTACGTTACATTTCTCAAAGAGGCTTCCTAATCCCCCATTACTTTCATTTCCGTACGGCGATTGTTGGCGCGGCCTTTTTCGGTATCGTTGCTGTCTAATGGCTTTTGGTAACCGAAACCTTTATAGGAAAGCCTTTTGGCCTCTATTCCGTGTTGAACGAGGTAATCGTACACCGATTTGGCGCGGTTTTCCGAAAGTTGTAAATTGTACTGAGCTGTTCCTATATTGTCCGTATGTCCCGAAATTTCTATTTTCAACGAAGGATTTTTTTGCAGGAAAGCCAACACTTTGTTCAATTCTATTTCCGATTCGGGCTTCAATGCCGCTTCGTTGTTTTCAAAGAAAATGTTTCTCAATACAATTTCGTCGCCAATGGCAATGGGTTTCAGGAAAATGTTTTTTTGCAAGGGAAATTCCACGGAATCGCCCGATTGGAAATCGAAAGATTCGGAATGAAACAAATATTTTTCGGCCGAAACATTCAACGCATAACGTTGTCCGGTAGGCAAACTGATAAGAAATTCGCCGGTTTGTTTGTCGGAAAACGATTGTGCAACCAATTCGCCGGAAACTAAATTATAGATTTCAAAACTGGCTTTAAGCTTTTTCCCCGTCTTTTCATCACTGACAATCCCTTTTAAATAACTGACCGCCGTGGGGCGCGCTTCTTCATAAAGGCTGAATTCGTAAATATCCTGTTTGCCGAAACCGCCCAATTTGTCGGTCGAGAAATAAGCCTTGTTGCCATCGGGGCTCACCACCAAATTCACTTCATCTTTTGGTGTGTTAATGGGGCATCCTATATTGACAGGCTTTCCCCATTTCCCGTTTTCATCCTTTCGTATGTAAAAAATGTCCAGCCCACCCATTCCTAAATGCCCGTTCGACGAAAAGTAAAGCGTTTTGTTGTCGGGATGGATAAAGGGCGACATCTCGTCTTTTGCCGTATTGATTCCGGTTCCTAAATTAACAGGTTCCGACCAAATTCCGTTTTCGTTTTTTTGCGTCATCCAAAGGTCTTTTCCGCCATTTCCACCCAAACGGTTGCTCGAAAAATACAAGGTTTTTCCATCGGGCGAAATACTGGGTTGCGATTCCCACGCAGTACTATTGACCACCAGCCCTAAATTCTGTGGTTCAGACCATTTGTCGCCTATGTTTTCGCAAAAATAAATATCGCAACTGCCAAAGCTTTTCGGACGGCTGCAAGCTGTAAAATACAAATATTTTCCGTCGGGCGAAATGCACTGTGCGCCTTCATTTCCACGGGTGTTTACCGGCGGCGGCATTCGTTGTGCTTTTGCCCATTGTCCTTCGACAATTTGCGAAATATAAAAATCCTCTTCATCTTCTGTGGGGGCGGTGGTTTCTTCTGTCCGTGGGGAACGGCGCGTAAAAACCAAAGTTTGCCCGTCAGTGGTCAGTGAAGGGAAATACTCATGATTTTCTGTGTTGATATTGGCGCCCATATTTTCGGGCAAAAAGGGAACAGGGTTTTTTAAACAATGTTCTATAAAATCCAGTTCTTCAAGCCTTCGCTGGGCTTTGTCTTTGGTTTCCTGTTTGGCTTTTGTGGCCAATTGCAAAAACTGTTGGTAACATTTCTGGGCATTTTCATAATTTTCCTGCTGCATTTCCATTTCGCCCATTGTAAACCAAAGCATGGGATAAAAAGCAGGATTTATTCTGACGGATTTCCAATAGGCGTCCAAAGATTTTTGAGTATTCTTCAAATCGGCATAAAATTCGGCAAGGGCAATGTAGGCTTCCACAAAACCGCTGTCGTACGAAATGGCCTTTTCGAAATATTCTATGGCTTCTTGCCCTTTGTTTTCAAGCCCTTGTTCAAAGGCTTTTACGGCTTTTTTGTTTTGAGAAGTATAGTTTTGCTTTTGTGCAAACAAGCCGTTTGTTATACTGATTGCCAATAGGATAAATAAAAACGTTTTTTTCATTTACAGGTAAACTTGTGGGATTAGTCTTTTATGAAATCTTTGTAAGTTTCTTCGTCGATATTCATTTTCTGCAAATATTCTTTCATTGTCATTATTTTTGCACCGGCAGGCAAATCAAAATCGGAATCTTTGACAATATCTTTTTTAATTTCTTTTATTTGGCAAGTAATGCTGAATCCCATGAAACTCATATTCATTTCCAAAGGAACACCGGCCAAATCTTGAAAGCTGGGGGTCTTAACCGAACCCAACTCTGTGGTGTACCACACTTCTGTTTGGATAGTATCTTTTGTTCCCAAAGAAAAATTGGGGGTTTTAACCGTCATAATGGCTTTCTTTGCCGTATAGCCCATAATCTTTTTTGTTTCGCTGGTTGTTTCGTAAGAGAAATCACCTTGTTGAGCTTCAAAATCAGCAAGGTTTAGCTCTATAATGCTTTTTTCGGTTTCTATACCCAGAGCAGGAAATCCAATCCACATCCAAGCCTTATTATTTTTGTAGTCGCAAATAAAAGTATTTCCGGCAAAACCGGAATAAATTTTCTCATCTTTTACCAACAAAACCATTTCCGAAAAATTTGCCGGCAAAAGAGAAGCTATTTCTTTGGGCAATTCAGTTTCGTATTTTAACGAAAGATTAACCGGTTTTTGTGCATAAAGCAAAGAGGATAGCGCAAGCGAAAAAATAAATGTTAAAGCAATTCTTTTCATGACGGATTTTGATTTTCAGTCTTTTTCTTAAAGACTAATTTATAGGTTTTTGAATAAAGGAAATAGACCAAAGAACCAATGCCGAATCCTAAAAGGGCGCCGCAGAAAACATCGCCGGGATAATGTACGCCCAAGTATATGCGGCTGTAGCCTATCAGAAAAGCCCATGCTAAAATGACGGCAACAAACGTTTTGGATTTTTTATAAACAAAGGTAAGAAAAACGGCAAGGGAAAACACATTGGCTGCATGTGAAGAAATAAAACCATATTGCCCGCCGCAGTGCCCATTGATTAAATGTACATTTCCCAAAGCATGGCAAGGCCTCAGTCGGCAAAATACATCTTTGAAACAAACCACAGAAATCCTATCGGCCAAAAGGAAGCAAAGCCCAATGCCTGCTAGAATCAACAACCAAGTCCGGGCTTCTTTTCTTAAAGTCATTGCAAGGAAAACAAGAACCAAGCTGGCGCCAATAAACCAATGCTGGCTCAATGTGTAAAAAATCTTGTCAAAAAAACCGTTGTGGGCGCCATTGATGGCATAAAAGAGTGTTGTATCAAATTGTTTTAAAGCATTAAGCATGGCAAAAAATTAAGTTCTTTGCAAAAATACACTGAATATTTGGATATAAGATGTGTTTTTTTAACAAAATGGCATATTTCTTGCATTAATTTTAAGGAAATAAAAAAATAGAGTTCTGATATTTACGATTCTTCGCATAGCTTTTTTTCTAAACATAAATAAATATTACCAACCTTTAAAACTTTATTTTACTATGTTAACATTGGAAGAAATACACAAAATTCATCTAAAGGTAAAATCAGGCGTCGATTTTCCAAAATATGTACAGGATTTAATTTCCATAGGTGTACAAAGCTATGATAATTATGTAGAGGACGGACGCTCTACCTTTTTTACCATAAACGGCTATAGCCTTGGGACAGAACCCAAATACAATGCTATTAAAATTGCTAAACAGTCGAATATTGAAAAACTGAAACAAATACTTTTAGCTCATCAACAAGGGAAAATTGATTTTGATTCTTTTTGTCATCAAGTTGCCACAGTCGGCGTAAAAAAGTGGAAAGTTGATACGTCAAAAATGACCTGTGCCTATTATGACCGTTTGGAAAATGTTCTCCTTGAAGAAAGTATTCCCAAAGTACATTAATTCCAATAAATGCATAACTAATTAGCCCTGAAAAATCGTAACGGTTTTCAGGGCTAATTTAATTTCTATTATTTCAGAATCACTGTTTTTAGAAACAGATTTTCTTTTGTTTGAATTTTTAGTATGTACGTTCCTTTACTATATTTATACAAGTTTAATTCCCGTTTCTCTGAAATTATTTCTTTTCCCAAAAGATTTCCTTTCGTATCATAAATTTCTACTTTTGCAGAACCTGTTAAGCCCGATATCTTTACTATATCTTTAGTTGGGTTTGGGTAAAGAGCAATCTCTTGTAAATTGATGACGGGTTTTTCGACAGCTAAAATGTCTTTACTTATAACTAAAATATATTCTTTCTGAGCACTCCCATCCACAGCTGTTACAACAAATTCATAATGAATATATCCATCTAACAAAGTATCATTCAATAATGTATTAGTGTTTGAAACTAATTTATATGAAACAAAGCCCGGAAATGCAGGTCTAGTACCTCCAAAATACTCTTTATAAATTGTAACTATTGCATTTTCATCTTCAGGAATTGCCATCATATCTACTATTTCAATTTCTGGTTTAGCAATTATATAATAATTTTCAAGAAATTCCGGTGTTGAAAAAGGCAATACTGTGTCATTATTTTTCACAACCAAACTTTTCAGATTGGCATTATTTCCTTCATTTCTTTTTACCGCAATGATGTACTCTTTTGTAGTTGCACCATTTTCTGCTGTTACAGTAATTGTAAATTGGTTCGAACCTTTCTTCAAAACCACAGTCCCTTTTCCTGTAATTTGGGCATTTACATCAGCCGGCCGGGCTTCTATACTTGCTACAGAATCCAAATAAGGGATTTCCCTGCTTATGGTATAATGCAAACTATCAGCATGGAAAACCGGCGAAAAAATTTCTTCATTTCCATTTACTATAAATTTCAAGCTTTGCAAATTGGCATTATTTCCTTCATTTCTGTTTATGGCAATGGTGTATTCTTTTGTAATCATCTCATTTTCTGCGGTTACTGCAATAATAAATATGTTTAATCCTTTTATCAAATTCACTGTCCCCTTTCCTGTCACTTGGGCGTTTATATCAGCCGATTGGGCTTCTATACTTGCTACAGAATCCAAATAAGGAATTTCCCTGCTTATGGTATAACGCAAACTATCAGCATGGAAAACCGGCGAAAAAATTTCTTCATTTCCGTTTACTATAAATTTCAAACTTTGTAAGTTGGCATTTTCACTTGGGATATAATCCGATGCTCGACGATTTACTACCAAATTAAAATCAGTATAAATGCCGGCATCTGATTTTTCCGAAACACGAATCACAAAATTATTGGCTCCAACCACTAACGAATCTACAAAAGTTATAACTTCATAGGCCAATTTTTCGCTGGGAAGTTCGCATTCAACAGAAACACCGTCTATTTCGTTTAAAAAATAAACATGGTAACTATTGTCTGTCGCATCATAATTAGCTTCTTTAGTAGACTTTTTGATTGTTGTGCCTTTTATATAGCTGCTTACATTGATTTTGGATACACCGGGTGTTTTTCTATAAATATTCAAAGAGTAAGTTTCTGTCCTATCTGCATTATACGGGTCTGTTATGGTAATATTAAAACTATTGTTCTGTCCTGATTTTAGTGAAAGAGCGCCATTTTCCACAGACACACTTGCGCCAACAGGAAAAGCTGTCAAGGTCGATAAATTCACACTATCATACTCATACTCAACTGTGTCATAATATTTTTTTTGGTTATAATCTGCAAAATCGAAAGTTCTGCTTATTTTTTGGTTATCACCAAAATAGTCTGTTTTTACTCCGTTGGTATAAAGGCGGTAAAAAATGGAAATACTGTCTAATGTTAAAGTAGCTTTTTCCACTAAAGGATTAGCTGAAAAAGCTACATAAAGTATATCAGGGACCTCTGTTGTATCAGAAAAATTAAGTGTAAATTTTGTATAACTACTTGGAGTCGACAATCCAGAAGCATTAGCATAGGTTATTACTTGTCCGTTTTTTTTTGCAAAAGCAAATATTGTAGGATTATCTCCACTTGCTTTATAGAAACCTTCGATTTTTTCAGGAATTCCTTGTATAGAAAACCCTTTACTGAAAAAATTTGCAAGACTTGTAGGGTTGGTAATATCACCCCCACTATTTAGGAATCCCAATGCATTAAATTCACCTAATGATAAAAAACCCGGTAAAAGTTGCCTTTTTCCTAATATACTTTTTGTTTCAGATGTGAGTTTCACAGCATAATTTCCTTGTCCAACAGGATCTGCTATCCTTTCTGATGTAGATGTTGTAAATAAAGCTGTTAGCACATTCCAATCCACAGGTATTTTATCCCCTGTTTTCCAGTTTTCAAAACTTCTGTTTGGTAATTGCTGAGCTTTTATTCCTGTAGAAATTACCATTAGAATACAGAAACAAATACAAAATAATACGCTTCTTTTCATTAGAGTTAAATTTTAATTAAATAAATTATTCATTCTTATTGCAAAACTACAAAGATAAAAGACTTTAGTCTATTTTCCAGTTAATTTCATTAAACTAAAGCCTAAATACACATCTTAAAATCCCAAACTATTCACTCCATCCGCCGCCCAAGGCTTTGTACAAGGTAACAAATGAGGACAGTTGTTCTTGTAAAGTTGCCGATTCTTGCAATTCAGCTTCAAAAAGGTTGCTTTCCTGAATCATTACCTCAAGGTAGGAAGAATAGCCATATTCATACAAAGCATACGACAATTTCAGGGCTTTTCTTGCCGATTCGGATTGTTTTTTGCGGATTTCATGTTCTTGTTCGTAAGTATGATAAGCCGTAAGCGCATCGTTTACTTCACGGAAAGCGTTTAAGACCGTACTTTGGTATGTTTGCATAACAGCTTCCGTACGAGCTCTTTCAATAGATACTTTTCTTTTATTTTGTCCGAATTGGAAAATAGGCCCTACCAATCCTGCCACCCCCGAAGCAAAGAACGCATCGTTGCTTAAAAATGTTGTCAAGCTTGGGCTTGCTAAGCCTAACAAGCCTGTCAGGTTCAAACTCGGATACATGGATGCCTGTGCCATGCCAATACGCTCAAATTGTGCGTGCAAGGAAGCTTCCGCAGAACGAATATCCGGACGGCGCAACAATAGTTGAGAAGGCAAACCTACCGGTATCGATGGCACTATAACGTTTTTCGTATTGTCCATTCCCCGTTGAATGCTTTGAGGCAAGTTTCCACAAATAACACTGATGGCATTTTCTGTTTGCGCAATAGCCCGTTTGAAATTGGGAATCATGACTTCGGCCAGGGCTTCCTGCTGTTCGGCTTGCAGTTTATCTACTTCCGAAACATGGCCTTTGCTGAAACGCTCCGAAATAATTCGGGTACTTTCCTTACGATTCAAAAAGGTACGTTCGGCAATGGAAAGCCTTTCGTCATAGTCGCGCAATTGGAAGTAAAGCGTTGCCACTTGAGCAATAAGGCTCGACTGCAAGGCATTCATATTTTCTTTGTTTGCCAACAATTCCGCTACGGCCGATTTCTTACTTCTTCGGATTTTCCCCCACAAATCTATTTCCCAATTCAACACCCCATAAGCCTTAAAAGAATTCCCATCCAAGGCAGCGCCTGTCTTTTGTGCATCAATGCCCACACTTCCTATTCCTCCGCTGACATTATAACTTAACGAAGGCAGGAATCCTGCTTTCACATTCCCAACAACCAACCGGGCTTCTTCAATTCTAGAAGCCGCAATCAACATATCGGGATTGTTTTTCAAAGCTTTTTGTATCAAAGTGTCCAAAATCGGATCGTTGAAGAGGGTCCACCAGGCAGGCAAGGCTGCGGTATCTGTTTCTACAGTTGAACTTTGATAATTTTCGGGCACGACAGGTTCAGGGGTTTTGTATTTTTTCCCCACCATGCAGCCCGACAAAGAAACCAAGGCAAATGCAATCCATATTATATAGAGACGTTTTCTCATGCTTGGCCTCCTTTCTCCGACAAATCGTTGTTCATTGTATTTTTTTTCGTTTTCTTACCTTCAATTAAAATATAGAATGCCGGAATCAAAATAACACCAATAATAGTGGCGACAATCATTCCACTAAATACCGTTACCCCCATTACCGTACGGGCTTGTGCGCCGGCGCCGGTGGCCAGCATCAATGGCGTTACGCCTAAGATAAATGCCAGTGACGTCATTAAAATGGGGCGGAAACGCAGTTTGGCACTTTCCATAGCAGCATCGAATGCCGAAGCTCCTTCCATATCGCGTTTCATTTTGGCAAATTCCACAATCAAAATGGCATTTTTGGCATTCAATCCAATCAACATCACCAATCCAATTTGGGCAAAGATGTTATTGACATAGCTAAGGGCAAATATTCCCGCAATGAACAATCCCAAGAAGGCGCCCATTACCGCCCAGGGAGTTCCCATCAGTACGCTGAAAGGTAATTTCCAACTTTCATACAAGGCAGCAAGAATTAGGAATACAAAGATCAATGCCATGGCAAACATGGTTACAATACTTCCGCCGGCCTCTTTTTCCTGATACGAAGTATTACTCCACTGGTAGCCCATGTCCGATGCAAGCACTTCCTTGGCCACTTCTTCCAAGGCATCCAAAGCCTCTGAAGAACTATAGCCTGCGGCAGGCAATCCGCTGACTTCGGCAGCACGGTAAATGTTGAAATGGTTGGTGTACATAGGGCCTGTGGTATTGGTTACCTGTACCAAGGTTCCCAAAGGAATCATTTCGCCATTTGGATCCCTTACATACAAAGAGTTAATATCTTCGGGCTGCATTCTGTAAGGGGCATCGGCTTGAACATAGGTCCTGTACTGACGTCCAAAAAGGTTGAAGTTATTCACAAAAGAACCCCCGATAAAGGTAGAAAGGGCGCTGTTTACTTCCTGAAGTGAAAGGCCGAGTTTTTCTACTTTTTCCACATCCACATTGATTTTCTTTTGCGGAACATTGGCGCGATACAAGGTATAAATCATACCTATTTCCGGACGTTTCGAGGCTGCGGCAATAAATTTCTGCGTCTGATCTGACAAATACTGGGGCTCATTTCCACCACGGTCCTGTATCATCATGGTAAAACCGGAACCAGTTCCCAAACCCGGAATCGGCGGGGGGCCAAAAGCAATAATCGTGGCTTCGGTAATGGTTTTAGCCATAATTCCATTGGTTTCTTTAATCAACTGTTCTGCCGTTTTTCCACGCTCACTCCAGTTCTTCAAAGAAATAAAAGCCATGGCCGAATTGGGATTCGACGTTCCATTCATCATATTGTAGCCACTCACCAAAGTATAGGTATTAATTTCCGGCATTTTGGCAAGAATTCCCGAAACGGTTTGAAGCACCGCATTCGTTCTTTCTGCCGAAGCAGCATCGGGAAGTTCAATTCCCATCATGTAATATCCTTCATCCTCTTCGGGAAGGAATCCTCCCGGTATTTTGAAAGCAAAAAAGGCAGCGAATCCACAAATAATTAACAAAACGATAATACTAACCACTAATTTACGCGCGGCAAATCCGGCTACTTTCAAATATTTATTGGTGAATTTATCGAAAACAAAATTAAACTTGTCAAAGAAACGAGCCAACAAATTTTTCTTCTTGCCTTCTTTTTGAGGTTTCAACAATATGGCTGCCAAAGCAGGGCTAAGCGTCAAGGCGTTGAAAGCCGAAAAAGCTACAGAAACCGCAATGGTTATAGCAAACTGCTGATACAAACTTCCAGTAATCCCACCCGACATAGCTACTGGAATAAATACCGCACACAAAATTACGGCAATGGCAATAACCGGCCCGCCAACCTCTTTCATGGCTGCGCTGGTGGCTTCCTTGGGCGACATGCCATGTTCTATTTTGTGCATAACGGCTTCGACCACCACAATGGCATCATCTACCACCAAACCGATGGCCAAAACCATCCCCAGCAACGACAACAAGTTGATGGAAAAGCCCAGCAAAGGAAACAATATAATGGTTCCCAACAGGGAAACCGGTACCGTGATTAAAGGAATCAAGGTAGCGCGCCAGTTTTGCAGGAAGATGAAAACCACTAGAATTACCAGTAAAATAGCTTCAAAGAGGGTATGCATTACTTCATCTACCCCGGCAGAAATGGCTTCTGTGGTATCGAGCGACAATTTATAATCGAGCCCTTTGGGAAAACGTTTTCCCAATTCTTCCATTTTTGCTTTAGCCTGAGCAGCCACTTCCAAACCATTGGCGCCCGGAATCTGATAAATGGCAATAGCCGAACAGGGTAAGCCATTCATGGTACTGCTCATATCGTAGGTTTGCAAACCGAGTTCCACCCGTGCAATGTCTTTCAGGCGTACAATGCCCCCTTTGTCGTCCGACTTTACGATAATGTTGCCGAATTCCTCTTCCGAAACCAAACGTTGCTGCAACAAAGCCGTATAAGTATTTTGGATGCCTTTTACCGAAGGCGCCTTTCCAAAACCGCCACCGGGCACAATATTGTTTTGCGCCTTGATGGCCTGGGTAACATCATTTGCTGTAATGGCCAACTTACTCATATTGTCGGGTTTCAGCCATACACGCATGGCATATTCCGAGCTTCCCAAAGGTGTTACTTCCCCAACGCCTTTAATACGTTTCAGCTCATCGACAATATTAATATAGGTGTAGTTGCTGATAAAATCGCCGGAAAAAGACTTGTCTGCCGAATAAACGGAAAACATCATCAAAGGGAACGACAAAGATTTCTTTACATTTACCCCCAAGTTAATTACCTCGGCAGGAAGAAAAGGATTGGCCTGCGAAACACGGTTTTGCGTAAGCATATTGGCTTTGTCCAAATCGGTTCCCACTTCGAAGGAAACTTGTATGGTCATGGTTCCGTCGTTGGAGTTGATGGATTTGATATAAAGCATATCCTCCACCCCATTCAGTTGCTGCTCTATGGGAGTGGCAACGGTTTTTTCCATATCCACAGCGCTGGCGCCATTATAAGAGGCGGTAACTTGCACCATGGGCGGAGTAATATCGGGATATTTGGCAATGGGAACACCTTGCAACGATATGAACCCGAGTATTACAATAATTATTGATATAACGATCGCAAATATAGGTCGTTTAATAAAAAATTCACTCATTTCAGCTTAGTTTCTAATTTGGAAATAGATTGATTTAATGTGGTTCTGATTAAATTTCGGATTTTTCGTTTCCTACTTTTCAGTGTTTAAAGCATCGTCGTAGTTCCATTTCATATCAATAGGACGAACAACGGCATCGCCTTTGATAACGGCAATATTTCCAACATTTACAATCTTTTCGCCCTGTTTCAAACCACTTTTAATGACCCAATTTTTTCCAATACGGTCGCCGACTTCAACAATACGGGCTTCTAATTTATTTTTAGGATTTAAAACAAAAACCTGATAGATGTTTTGCATTTGATTTACAGTCGATTGAGGGACTATAATGGCGTTATCTAAGATTTCTGTTTGTATGCGAACTTTTACGAATTGTCCGGGACGCAAAATCCGCTCTTTATTTTCAAAAATGGCTTGAATCAACAAAGCGCCGGTAGTCGCATTTATTTCACGATCAATAATGTCGAATCGGCCTTGTTCGGGATAAATTGTTCCATCGGTTAAAATCAAAGTCATAGGCAGTTCGTTATCAGAACTGAGTTTACCTCCATTTGCAATGATAGCTCGGCGAAAAGTAAGATAATCATTTTCCGTAATGGAAAACCGAACGCGAATTTGGTCAATTTCCGAAACGGTATTCAAAGCCTGAGAAGCGCCTATTCCTCGCGACACATAATCGCCGATTTGCACTTTCGACATGCCAATTAAACCGGTTATGGGCGAAACAATCCGAGTATAGCCATGTTCTATCTGGTTATTTTTTAAAACTGCTTTGGCAATTTCCACTTCCGATTTGGCGGCGTCATAACTTGCCACGGCATTATCTAAATCTCTTTTACTCAAAGCATTCATATCGGCCAAAGGCTTCACCCGGTCGTAATCGGATTTTGCCCTCACCAAGTTTATATTGGCTTCTGCCAATGACGCTTTGGCTGCATCTATTTTGGTCTGAGTAGGTAAATCGTCGATGGTGTAAAGTAAATCACCTTTTTTAACGAAACTACCTTCTTTAAAATAAATACCGGTAATCCAACCCTCAACACGCGATTGAATGGCAATATCGGAAAGTCCATACGTTTGCCCTACAAAAGTTTGAAAAACGGGAACCGTGCGCACACCTACTTCGGTAAAATATACATCCGGCGAAACCTTTTGTTTGTTCTCTATATTTGAACAAGAATACAAACCACAGAGAAAAAACAAAGCAAGAAAGTACTTCAATTTAATCATACTCTAAATTTTTATTAGTTATTATTGGGGTTAAAATAAATTAAAAAATCAAATGAAATTTTGCTTGGGAAGAAGAAAATACAGCAGATAAGTTAGATTTTGAGATAAGGAAGTTAAGCGCATTTCCATAAACATATTATTTCAAATATTGTTCATTGCATCTTTATTATCTGTCTATACAATTGAATATCAAAAATCAAACAATTTATATTATAGAGATAATCCTATGACTATAAAATCTACAATATCATGCAAATATACTAAATTATAAATGGAAAATTATCTTCCTATTTTCAAATATTGATTTTTGGGCATTTAATTTCCTCATTCTGGTTTTTCCAGATAAGATTTTATGATTTTCA
>JAVBMO010000072.1:0-6124 GCA_031552355.1 Bacteroidales bacterium
TGCCCATTGTCGGCATTGTAATTGCCATTTTGTGTTTACTATTTATTATTCAACAGTTTGGCACCAATGCTATTGGTAAATTTTACGGGCCTATTATGTTCCTTTGGTTTACAATGCTTGGTGTATTAGGTGTTGTGCATATATTGGAATTTCCCGAAATACTCAATGCTTTAAATCCTGTTTATGCTGTTAAATTAGTGGTAAATACAAAATACGGTTTTCTGCTATTGGGCGCTGTCTTCCTTTGTACTACGGGTGCAGAAGCCCTCTATTCCGATTTGGGACATTGCGGTATCCGTAATATTCGTGTCAGTTGGATTTTTGTAAAACTCACACTTATCCTGAACTATCTTGGTCAAGGAGCTTGGTTGCTTACCACGCAAGATTTTGAAACAAATCCTTTCTTTGGAATTATGCCTTCTTGGTTTTTGGTTTGGGGAGTCGTTTTGGCAACCGCCGCCGCGATTATTGCCAGCCAAGCGCTTATTAGCGGATGTTTCACTATTTTCAATGAAGCCATGTCGCTCAATTTTTGGCCGCGCCAACGCATAACCCACCCCTCAAATGTGCGCGGACAATTATATATTTCGTTTATCAACTGGTTTCTTTTTATTTCCTGTGCCGCCATAGTACTTATTTTCAAAAATTCTTCAAACATGGAAGCGGCCTATGGTTTGTCCATTACCATTACCATGCTGATGACCTCTGTATTGCTTGTCAATTATATGAAAGCAAAAAAAATACCTGTGTTTTTAATTTTGTTGTTTGCTATTGTCTTTTTTGCCCTGGAAGGTTCGTTTTTTGTCGCTAACCTGTTCAAATTCATGGACGGCGGGGCGCTTACGGTAGCTTTGGCAAGTATTATTTTCTTTGTTATGTACATTTGGTTCAATGGCCGAAAAATCAAAAACAAATATATCCGCTTTTTGAAAATCAAAGATTATGCGGGACTTTTGCAAGATATAAAAAATGACACAACAATTCCCAAATATGCTACCAATTTGGTTTACTTGAGTAAAGCCGATTATGACACGGATGTTGAAGGGAAAATCCTGTATTCCATCATCAACAAAAGCCCCAAACGTGCCGACCACTATTGGTTACTGCATATTCATTATATCGATGAACCTTATACTCACGAATATTCTTTTGACGAGCTCATACCCAATACCCTATACCGCGTGGAATTCAGGATTGGGTTCCGTGTTGAAACACAGTTAAACCTTCATTTCCAGCAAGTAATTGCAGACCTTATTGCAAACAAGGAGTTTGACGGAAAAAGTGGTTATTTTTCTTTGGAAAAACATGACATACAGGCAGATTTTAAATTTGTGGTACTTCACAGGGTACACAATTATGAACATGGTTTCCCTTTTCGAGATAAATTAATCATGCGGTTCTATAATTTCATTTCCCATATAGGCATTTCTGATACAAGGGCTTACGGATTAGACACAAGCAATGTACTCAGCGAGTTAGTCCCCCTGATTGCCAACCAAAAGCATAGAAGTAAATTGGTGCGTGTTGATACAAGCAAAAAAGAGCAATCTATTCCAAAATAAGCTCTTATTTTGATATCCCACAATGAAAATAGTTTCTTAACTTTGTAAAAAATAACAAGCTATTGACCTGATGGATTCAAATACAGCCAAACAACGCATTGCGGAACTTTCGTCACTTATTGATAAGTACAACCATGAATATTACGTTTTAGACAATTCGAGTATTTCCGATTTTGAGTTCGACAATCTTTTGGAAGAACTTATTGCATTGGAAAAACAGTTTCCCGAATGGGCTTTGCCGACTTCACCCAGCCAAAGGGTTGGGGGCGAAATAAATAAGAATTTCCTTCAGGTAAAGCATAAATATCCTATGCTTTCACTGGCAAATACTTATTCCGAAGAAGAATTGCGCGATTTCGACAACAGAATCCGCAAATTGATACCCCAAAAAGATTTTTCCTACACCTGTGAATTGAAATACGACGGCGCTGCCATTGGCCTCACTTATACAAACGGCATTCTTTCACAGGCTGTAACAAGAGGCAATGGTGTTGAAGGCGACTTGATTACGGCAAACATAAAAACTATCCGCAGTATCCCGTTAAAATTACATGGCGATTATCCTGCCGAATTTGAGATCCGTGGCGAGGTATTTTTTCCGCATAAGGCTTTTGAAGAATTTAATAAAGAACGTGAAAATGAAGGGGAAGATCCTTTTGCCAATCCGCGTAATGCTGCTTCGGGAAGTTTAAAATTACAAGACTCCAAAGAAACAGCCAAGCGCAAGCTCGATTGCTTTTTATACTACCTTTTGAGCGAAAACCTGCCAACAAAATCGCACTATCAAAACCTGCAAAAAGCCAAGTCGTGGGGCTTTAAAATCCCCAATTTTATTGCACAAGCGAAAACAATCGACGAAGTTTGGGAGTTCATTAACTATTGGAACACACAACGCCACGAATTGCCTTTCGATATCGATGGCATTGTGATTAAAGTGGATAATATAGATCTGTGGGATATGCTGGGCTATACGGCAAAGTCGCCACGATGGGCTATTGCGTATAAATTTCAGGCCGAAAGGGCTTCGACTCTACTAGAATCTATTGACTACCAAGTTGGGAGAACCGGCGTAATTACTCCGGTGGCAAATCTAAGTCCGGTTTGGTTGGCGGGAACTACCGTAAAACGGGCTTCACTGCACAATTCCGATATTATTGAAAAATTAGACGTACGTATCGGCGACACTGTTTTTGTCGAAAAAGGCGGAGAAATTATCCCCAAAATTGTGGGTGTGGATTTAGATAAACGCCCTCTGAATTCAGCACCTTTTGAATATACAAAAACTTGCCCTGAATGTGGAAGCACTTTGGTACGCGAAAGCGGCGAAGCGGCTTTTTATTGCCCTAATGATGATACTTGTTTCCCGCAATTGGTCGGGCGTTTGGAGCATTTCATCAGCAAAAAAGCCATGAACATAGATAGTTTGGGGCCGGAACGTGTGGAAATGATGCTTAAAAATCGCCTAATTTCGAATTGCGCCGACTTATACGAATTGACTCAGGAAACACTTGTCGGGCTAACAACTACCGATGAGGAGAAAAAGAAAAGCAGTATTCAGGATAAAGGCGCTACAAATATCTTGGCCGCCTTGGAAGAATCGAAACAAGTGCCTTTTGAACGGGTTTTGTTTGCTTTGGGTATTCGTTATGTGGGCGAAGTAGTGGCAAAAAAATTGGCACGTCATTTCCAAAATATAGAAGCGTTGATGAACGCCTCAATGATAGATTTATTAAGTGTGGACGAAGTAGGCGAAAAAATTTCCGTGTCTATTCTTGATTATTTTTCCAAGCCACAGCATCGCGAATTGATTTTACGTTTACAAAAATCCGGCTTGCAATTTCAGGTCAAAGAAGAACGTCTTTCCACTAAACTTGATGGATTGACTTTTGTCGTCAGCGGAGTTTTTCAAAATTTTTCGAGAGAAGGTATCAAAAAAAGCATTGAAGAAAATGGCGGAAAAGTAGTTTCTTCGCTTTCGTCCAAAACTAATTTTTTGCTCGGCGGAAACGATATTGGCCCTGAAAAATTGAAGAAAGCGGAAAAATTGAATATTCGCATTTTGTCAGAAGAAGAATATCGACAAATGATTATCAATTAGATGGCCTTTTTACTTACAAATCAGGAAGGTGATAACTGGGAAATATCATTGTTCATATTTAGTCAATTGCCTATATTTTCAGCGAATTGCTTAATTTTGTACCTTTGTAAACATTACTCAACACAATGAACGTGGACTCAAAAAATGAATTTAAAATAAATGAGTTACTTTCTATTTTCCTGAAAAGAACACATTTGGAACAAAGCGTAAAAGAGGTGGAAGCCGCAGACGCTTGGAAACGAATTTCAGGAAAGCTGATAGCTAATCTTACGGTTTCAGTCTATGTGAAAAATACAGTTATGTATGTCAAATTACGTTCGCCGTCATTGCGGCAAGAATTAAATTACAAGCAAAGTACTATTTTAGAACGCTTGAACGAAGAATTGGGTGGAAATTATATCAGCAAAATCGTTTTTGCATAAAAAGAAAGTAAATAAACTCCTACCCATTTGTGAATTTGTCTTTTATACAAAACCCCAAACACAAAATTTTCCTTTTATTTCTCAATAGTAGATTTATTCGGACTGCATCCCATTTTCCAAAGGAATTTGTTTGTATAAGTCAAAATATACCGGCAGATGGTCGCTAAAACCGCCATGATATTTCATTCCCACATAAGTACGAAAAGGTTTCTTTCCCAAAAATTTATCATCATCTTCCAAAAGAAAAGAGGCAGAAAATATATTGGCAACAGGATTTTTGAGAGACAAACTTCCGCCTGAAAAAAAACTTTTTGAAACGATTATTTGGTCTATCACATCCCACTGCCCCTGATACTTATAACTTCCTTGCATTCCACCCAATTTTGCCGTTAAATTAAACAAAGGGTTTCCTTTCCAATTCAAGGTATCCAAAGCTGCTTGCAAATAGTGTTGGGATACTTTCCCTTCAGGATTTTCGTTGAAATCGCCCATCAAAACAATGGAAGCAGTTTTATTGACAACTAGTAATGAATCGACACTCGATTTCAAAATCGAACCTATGTACCTGCGTCTTTCTTCACTTTCTGCTCCTCCCAATTTTGATGGCAAGTGAACTACATAAAAGTGAATGGTATCTTTTTCAAAAACTAGCCCTTTTACATACAAAATATCACGGGTTTTGGCACTGGGATTTCCGGGAAAATCTATTCGGATAGGCTTGGATTCCAAGAGTGAAAGAAGATCGTTACGATACAATAAAGCTACGTCAATTCCACGTGCATCGGGCGATTCGAAATGTATGTAGTGATAATCGAATTTCCGCAAAGGCGTATTGTTACATAATTCCTTCAACACCCATTCGTTTTCCAATTCACAAAGCCCAACAACTGCCGGCGGACACCATTCGCCCAAAGCTATCAACGTTTTGTAGATATTATCCCGTTTTTGATAGAAACGATTAAAAGTCCAATGGTTGGAACCTTCCGGCGTAAAATCCGAATCGTTTTTCACAGAATCTTTTCTCGGATCAAAATAATTTTCAACATTGTAGAACGCAATGCGCAAATACTCGCAATCATTTGTCTTTTGTGCAAGAGCAAAATTCGAAAAAAGAAAAAATCCGCAAATGAGTAAAAATGACTTTTGCATAACAATCAGGCAAACAGATAAAAATCTTTTACCAAAGTTAAATATTCTTTTGTATAATTTCCATGTTCATCAGCAATTTGCAGAAAATTTTCTGCTTGCGGATGCTCTTCATGTCTAAATTCCATCAAATAGCGTTCAGGATTTTTCCCTTGTTTGGTTATTACTTTTGTCTTTCGATAGCAAAACAAATCTTCTTTTTGGGCTATTTCTTCAAATGTAACGGCTTCATTATTTGGCAAAATACAAGCAAAAGATCCTGTTGTCGACAATAGTTTTTTCACCCCTTTTGCCAAATCTTCAAATGGAAGATTTTCGGAATGCCGTGCTTGGTTTTTATTCTTTCTCGAAGGTTTTAAGGAATTTACAAAAAACGGCGGATTGCTGATTATCAAATCGAAAGTATTTGGATTTGTGTTTTTGGCAAAATTTACAAAACAATTTTCTTCTACAATAAGCCTGTCATTCCAAGGCGAATTTTGAAAATTCAGACGAGATTCCTGCACAGAAGCAGCATCAATATCCACAGCATGAATAGTTAATTCAGGAAATCTTTGCGCCAAAATAAGGGCAATGATACCACAGCCAGTTCCAATATCCAACGCCTTCTTTTTATTGTTTGCATTTGCCCAGCAAGCCAACAAAATGGCATCGGTACCCACCTTCATGCTCGAAAATTCATGTGATACCTGAAATTTCTTGAATTTAAACATGAAGCAAATAGAGTATTTGAAAAAAAAGAAGAATCTTAACCAACACTTCCTTCCAAAGTAATATCCAGCAATTTTTGGGCTTCCATGGCAAATTCCATCGGTAATTTACTTAAAACATCTTTGGCATAACCATTCACAATCAAGCTAATGGCACTTTCGGCGGAAATGCCTCTTTGCTGGCAA
>JAVBMO010000162.1:0-7178 GCA_031552355.1 Bacteroidales bacterium
AGCATACCCAACGACTTTGGCCCCCAATGAATGCAACCAAATAGCCAACCACGATCCTTTGAATCCGGTGTGGCCGGTAATAAGTACGGTTTTATTTTGATATGTATTTTTCAAAAAATCCATAGATTACCAAACTTTCCAGGGGGCGTTACCGCTATTCCACTCTTTTTCCAATTCTACTTTATCACGTAAAGCATCCATACATTTCCAAAAACCGTGATGCTTATATGCCATCAATTGTTGATCTCTCGTCAATCCTTCAAGTGGGCTATCTTCCCACATCACATTGTCCATCTCCCCGTCCAAATAGTTGAACACTTCGGGTTTTAGAATGAAAAAACCGCCATTAATCCAACCCATATCTGCTTTTGCTTTTTCTCTAAAATGCGAAACATGTGTACTATCTGCAATTTCCATAACACCATATTTTGCATCTGGCTGTATAGCCGTAACGGTTGCTATTTTCCCATGTTGATGATGAAATTTCAATAATTCTTTCAGATTAATATCCGAAACGCCATCGCCATAGGTAAGCATAAATTCTTCGTTGCCAACATATTTTTGTACACGTTTTAAACGACCGGCTGTCATGGTATTAAAACCAGTTTCAACCAATGTTACCTTAAACGTGTTGGTATCGGTATTATGAACGGTCATTTGATTAGTTGCCAAATCAATGGACACATCGGAATTATACATAAAGTAATTCAAAAAATAATCTTTGATTACCTGACTCTTATAACCCAAACAAATAATGAAATCATTAAATCCGTAAGCCTCATAAATTTTCATGATGTGCCACAAAATAGGCTTTTCTCCTATTTCAATCATGGGCTTAGGTCTCAAATGCGATTCTTCTGAAATACGGGTGCCCATACCTCCTGCAAAAATAACGACTTTCATAATAACATTTTAGTATTAATCTATCAACTTCAATAAATATTCACCATAGCCACTTTTTACCAAAGGTTCAGCGATGGTTTTCAATTGATTTTTATCAATAAATCCTTTTCTGTAGGCAATTTCCTCAATGCAACCAACCTTCAGCCCTTGGCGTGATTCTATTACCTCCACAAATTGCGATGCTTGCAACAAACTAGTAAAAGTTCCTGTATCCAACCAGGCCGTACCACGATTCAAAATACCTACTGATAATTGTCCTTGTTCAAGATACCATTTATTGACATCTGTGATTTCGTATTCTCCACGGGCGCTGGGTTTTATATTTTTGGCAACTTCCACCACTGAATTATCGTAGAAATACAAGCCCGGAACTGCGAAATTGGATTTCGGATTTTTGGGTTTTTCCTCTATTGAAATGGCTTTTTGATTGGCATCAAACTCAACAACACCGTAGCGATCAGGGTCTGACACATGGTAAGCAAAAACAACTCCGCCTAGCGGATCGTTACATTTTTCGAGCAAAGCGCCCAAGCCGGTTCCATAAAAAATATTATCCCCCAAAACCAAGGCTATTTTGCTGTCGCCAATAAATTTTTCGCCAATCACAAATGATTGCGCCAGCCCATTCGGAATATGTTGAACGGCATACTCGAACTTACAACCTATTTGGTTTCCATCTCCCAACAACTTTTCAAAATTAGGCAAATCAGTGGGGGTAGATATAATTAAAATTTCTCTGATTCCGGCCATCATCAAAGTTGAAAGCGGATAATAAATCATCGGCTTGTCATAGATGGGCATTAATTGTTTGCTCACCGCTAAAGTAAGTGGATGCAAACGTGTACCGGCACCTCCAGCTAAAATGATACCTTTCATATTTTTAATTTTATTTATAAATTTAACACCTAATTTACCTACAAATATAAATAAATTTATACGGACAAAAAAATATAATTTGTTTTTATCTCACTCTTATGAAATATTTACACTGTTTTTAGAACGGATAACCTATCCCAAAATTCAGAACAATATCCTTAAATTGCAGTTTATCTATCATCCAATAATCGCCAATGTCTCTTGCAGGATCTCTCATGCGCACAGCAAAATCAAAACGAAAAACGAAAAACGAAATATTCAACCTCAAGCCCAATCCAGCGCTTACGGCTATTTCTTTATAAAAATCATTAATATCAAAACTTCCTCCGGGAAACTCTGAAGATTCCCTCTGCATCCAGATATTTCCCATGTCAACAAAGGCTGCTCCCTCAAAAATACTGAATAACGGGAAGCGAGTTTCCAAATTTATACACAAAGAAATATCCCCTGTTCTGTCGTAAGGTGTATTTTCCAGATTTTGGAATCCTCCGGGGCCTAAACTCTTCATCCGCCATCCTCTGATATTTGAAGGTCCGCCGGCAAAGAAACTCTTTTCGTAAGGCATTGAATATGAATTGCCATAAGTTATCCCAGCTCCTATATAACCCCGGATAATAAAAGGGATCGTTTGAGTCAAATAAAAATAATGTTTCATATCAATATCCGCTCGAACATATTGGGAATACGGAACTCCAATAATGGTGTATTTGCCATCCTTCTGGGGTGAATCCAACGAAGTGTTGAACAGATAAAAAATATTTCCTGCCGATTCTGCATTAAACAAAATACTTGAAAAGTCTCTTTGAACCCTGCTGCTTTGATCGCTCCATAAAAAACTGTAACGTGTATCAGTTACCAAGTGGTCAGTATATTGCGTCTTTACACGCGGATCTTTCATGTTATCAATGGAATCTTTAAATTCCTGACTACTATAAAACATTTTTACAGCTGTCAATTCCACCGGATAAATGCCATGTTCATTTCTCGAATTTCCATTCCACTTGTAACCAAAGCCGGCATTCGGAATACTACGTTTGTAAATGGATTTATCCTGATAGTTAAACCCAAAGTTAAAAGTTGTTCTGGGATGATATGACCGGGGCATGAAGCTAGCCTTTATCGGAAACAAAAATTTGGGAATATCAATCCCTAAATCTAAACCGGTTTCAAAATTATTGAAAACTTCATCGTCTTCATCTGATTTTTTCGTTGGAAAATCAACCGCCAAACGGTATTTTGTATTTAATATTTCCCCATTCCCGAAAAGGTTTTTATTTTGGTACCGGAAGTTTAGCTCTATCCCCAAGTTTGCCACAGCAGAAGTATTGCTGGCATTGGAGGCAGAAGTATTATTCAACTCCAAGGAAGTGGAAAACGTATGCCGTTTACTTTGAGTCATCCGAATGTAGGCATCCACGCCATAATCTTTTGCCTGAATGTTTGTATTTTCCCGGTATTCTATGTTTACAAATTTATAGTTTTTCAAACCGGCAATACCCGAATAGGTTTGCTCCATTTGACGGGTAGAGAAATTGGCTCCGGGATCAATAAACACACTCCGGAGAATTACATTTGGATTCAAATCCATTTTATTTTGGTAGAGAAATGTATAAGAACTCATGGTATCCAATTCTTTTCTGAAAATATCTATTCTGGCTGTATTATATTCGATGGTATCTACTTGTTGATTTAAGTCTATACTGGGATAAATGTACACATTTTTCATCTGATAAATGTGATGTTTCCCCTGTGCAATGGAGTCGGAAGCCGGTGGATTTTTGATTTCCAACCGAAGAGCTGCTTCATTTGTATTGAAATTCGTATCGACCAGTATAAAAATATTTTCTTTGGAAAAAGCAAAATACCCTCTGTTTCTCAGGCTATTCGTAATATTATCCCTTTCTTCCGAAAATATTTTTTCGTCATAATACATACCTTTTTTCAGCAAGGGATTTCGCCGTCTGTCCAAAATAGATTGAATGGCAGAATCTTCGGCAAAAAACTCAACTTTGTTGATTTTATAGCGTTTGGAAGGATTTACATGATAAACAACCGTTGTTCTATTTTTTTTCGTTTCCAACGAAAAATTTTCTTCGGAGGTAAAACATCCTTTACTTTTCAGGTAAAGGTCCATTTTTTTGAGGGAATTGTCAGCCAGTGCGGGGTCATAAATAGCCGGAGGCTCTCCCGTTTTACGCAAAAATTTATTCCACCAATTGTTCGAATTTGGCTTCGACAGGCAAAATATCCGCATCTTGATTTTCATCCCGAAAAATTCTTTGTTCGGATCCTGAACTATCAAGCTGTTTACTTCGCCGGAAGAAATTTCTTTATTTTCGATTTTCACCTTATTTTTCTTCAGGTAAAGACTCCCTTCGGGGACATATTTACTTATCCCACAACTTGAAAAAATAAAGAGTGAAACGAACAGAACAAACCAAAAGGAACTATTTTTTCGGAATGTATTTTTCATTCTTCCAGTTTTAACGCAATAGGTGCAGAAAATCAAGAATAGCTTTGGTTGCTCCGGCATTTTCCTGCACAAATTTTTTGCAAATGGTTTTTGTTTGTTCTAAATGAGTCGAATTTTCAAACAAATTTACAACTATATTTTGAAAATCCTGTGCATTTTGAATCGGAAATGCACCCTGTTGAGCCACAAGTGCTTTTGCTTCCTCGAATTTCCCGAAATTAGGGCCAAAACAAACCGGCAATCCAAAGGTTGCTGCCTCCAATATATTGTGAATTCCCTTGCCGAAACCGCCACCAATGAGAGCCATATCGCCATATTTATACAAACTCGAAAGCATACCGATGGAATCTATAACCAATATTTCACAGGAATGGATATTTTCTGTATTGGCTTTGGAATAAAACAGCATTTCACTGCCAAATAGTGCTTGAATTTGTGCCAAATGCGAAGGGGCAATTTCGTGCGGCGCCACAACTATTTTACAAATGCCTTTGTTTGCTTCCCAAAATTTTTGGATAATCTTTTCGTCTTCAGGCCAACTGCTTCCCACGATAATCAATTTTTTATCGTCTTTAAATTCGTCCATCAAAGGAATGTCTTTTGCCTGAGCGGCAATACTCAAAACCCTGTCGAAGCGGGTGTCGCCGGAAACGGAAACATTTCTGAATTCAATGGATTTTAAAAGATTTTCGGCTGTTTTGGTTTGGACAAAAAAATGTGTGAATGCCTGCAAGCCTTCTCTGAACCAATTTCCCCAAGACTTGAAAAAATGTTGTGACGGACGGAAAATTCCCGAAACCAAGAAAGTTTTCGTATTTCGGGTTTTCAATTCTTTCAAAAAATGAAACCAAAATTCATATTTGATAAAAAACGCATAGTCCGGTTTTACAATTTGAAGGAATTTTTTGGCATTTGCCGGAGTGTCCAACGGGAGGTAGCAAATGTAATCGGCTTGGGCATAGTTTTTACGGATTTCGTAGCCCGAAGGCGAAAAAAAAGTCAAAAGGATTTTATATTGGGGAAACTCCTGGCGGAACGCTTCTATCAAAGGGCGTCCCTGTTCAAATTCGCCTAACGAAGCGGCATGAAACCATGCAATTTTGTCGTTCGGAAGAAAAGCTTTTTCCAAGCGAGAAGCCCACCTTTTTCTGCCATTTATCCACAAGCGAGCTTTCTCGTTAAAAAGGCTCGCCAAGCGAATTCCCAAGCCATAGAAATAAATGCCAAGAGTATATAAATGTTTCATGAAAAGCTCTTAAAAATTCGCCCTTGTTTAAAATTCTACATTTAGACAGGATTTACACGATTTCTCTGTTTTTCTTTTGTCTTTGGCAAAAGAAAACCTGTTCGTCTTGTCAAAAAAGAAAAATTAACTTGGCTTTGTTGTCTCTTATTTTAAACAGGTTCTAATAATAGTAATAATCCTTTGATTTCCCTTTTCCAATGCGGAACATCCAAGTGGCCTTAATGTTGTACATCAAGTCAAAATGAGTGGAATTGTCGGGTGCATGTAAATCAAAAATATAATCGCGAGTGGACCACGACCACGCCTCGACAAGCTCCAATCCTACATGGAAATTAATAAACTTGTTGGTATTGTTCATATACATATACCCCAAAAACTGATTCATCTGGAAGCCGCGAGCCTGACGGTCGTATCCTTTGGCATAATCGCCTTCGATTTGCGGAGTGCTTTGGTCGGCCGTTACCTGATAAATAATTTGGTTTTGGTAATATCCTGTGCCGAAAGTGAAAACAATTCCACTGTTCTGGTTCTTTTTAGTAACAGGAAAAAGTTTTCCTGCATTAGCCGAAAACATATACCCACGGTTATAAGCCACCACGCCGGCATCGACACCGCCGGATGAAATAATAAAATTCTGATCGGTATAAAGCTCTGACAAAATTTCAAGCATTTTGTCGGATTTTAGATTGTCGTCGCCAAAAAACATATTGGCTTCCAATCCCCAAAGCCAGTTTTTGTTGGTTTTGTAAAACGGATTTACGCCAAAAGACCAAAACGGCCCGAAATAGCTTTGCATGTCGGCACCGGGAAACACAAAAGCTGCAGAAAAAGCCACAACCGGACAAGAATAAATTTCGGATGAACTTTCCTTTGTCTTTTCCTGCGTTTGGGCAAACGAAAACCGGCAAATGAAAATCATCAAAACAAACAACGCTATTTTTTTAGGCATACAAAATGGTGTTTTATTTGCTATGCAAAGCTACAATTTTTATAAGAATTTAGGAAATCGGATTTGGGCTTCGGCAATAGAAACTTCTCCGTTTGAATTTTATAACGGAATTTTGATAGAATTATGGTGTGCAATTTAAAAAAAGCTTTTAAGGAATTTTCTCCAACAACAATTCTATATTTTTGTAGGTATTTTTTTTCACTTCACGAAAATGTTGTTTCGAAAGCCAGCAAACGTCCGTAATTTGTTCCTCTGCCTGGGGAATCAATTCTTGAGACGAAGTTGAAATCATATTGAACCAGTAGGTCTTTTTCAAAATGGGCATTTCATTTTCGAAATAAATATGAAAGGTTTCGGCAAAAAAATCTTTTAATCCCAAATCCGACAAACCACATTCTTCATGAACTTCCCTCAGGGCAGCCTGTTCAGGATTTTCGCCTTCGTCTATTTTTCCTTTTGGGAAATCCCATTTCCCACGCCGGAAAATAAACAAATACGCCCCTTTTTCATTTTGTACCAATCCTCCTGCGGCTTCCACCAATTTAAAATAATTCATAAATTGTTCTAACAAAAAATCCTTATCTTTGCCGCAAATTATATCAATATTTTTGCTCAAAAGTTTCTCAAAAAGAACAGGAAAATTGATTTTTTCACCCTGCAAAACATCTTTTTCAGAACAAGATATTTTGCCGAAGGAAGGTTCTACAGTGAAGCTAAGAGCTTGTTTTTTA
>JAVBMO010000124.1:0-12050 GCA_031552355.1 Bacteroidales bacterium
TTTAACAGCTGTTGTGGATATGTCAAAAAAGACCAATCCCAACTACAAAACCTGCCTGATGGGAATGTCTACCGGAAGCATTATCAGTATGATGTATCTTCAAAAAAATCAAAAAAACATAAACTACTACATTGGCGAAAGCCATATCTATTCCCCCGATATTGTAGCCAAACGTATCCATGACGAAGAAGAAAAGCCGGTTACACTTCCTGAAACAGATTACAACTGGATTTCTTTATATAAAAACTTAACCATTCCTTTTATGATATGCCAATGCAGTGATGATTCCATTTGCTTGGTAAAAGACCTAATTGAACTTTGGAAAGAGATGCCTTATATTAAAATTAATTTTTTTAGAGGCGATCATTTGCAAGGGTTTTATCTATCAAGAGATGAATACATCAAAAAGATAAAGCAGTTTTTATCAGAATAGAATCAGCTACTCTATCACTGTCCAAGCGAATCTACAAGCCTTAAAATATCGGCTCTTTTTCCGACACTCAAGTTTGCCATTAAAATTTTCTTATTCTCACAAAACCCAATTGGCAATATGGTAAACTGCAAAAGAGAGTATCCAAGCCAAGACCGTTGTATAGGTCACTAAAAACATGGCCCATTTCCAACGCCCCGCTTCTCTGGCCACTGCCGCAAAAACAGCCACACAAGGGAAATACACCAACACAAAGACCAAAAGCGAAGCTGCACTGGCTTGCGTAAATACCTTTTGCCCGGCCTTGGGACCGCTCAGATAGGTTTCGGACTTTAGTTTGTCTGCTAATTGTCCGCCATCTTCCTCGTTTTCTACTTGATAGAGGATACTCATGGTGCTGACCAAAACTTCCTTGGCAGCAACTCCGCTGAACAAACCTACGCCTACTTTCCAGTCGAATCCCAAAGGACGGATAACCGGCTCAATGACTTTTCCCAATTGTCCGATAAACGAACTTTCAATCTTTTCTCCACCTTTTCTATGGTTCAAAAGGTCAATTGCTTCGGTTTTTTGAGCTTCGAAAACAGCCGTACTGTCAGGATTATTTTGCGCTAAAGCTGCGAAATGGGCTTCGGTGGCAACAATTTGTTGGTCGTATTTTTCGTCAATATGTTTGTTAAGAGGAAAATAACCCAAAACCCAAATAATAACAGAGGCTATTAAGATAATTCCTCCCATTTTTTTCAGATACTGTTTGGCTTTCATCCACATGTTTTGAACCACGGAAATAAAGGTAGGAACCCTGTAAGGAGGCAATTCCATTACAAAAGGCGCATTGTTTGAGCGAAACAAACGTTTCTTGAAAATCAAAGCAAAACCAATGGCCAATACAATTCCAAATAAATAAATGGAAAATAAAATACTTACGGGGTGATTGGGGAAAAAGGCGCCAATCAGCAAAATATAAACCGGCAGGCGGGCACTGCATGACATAAACGGAATCGTAAGCATGGTAAGCAAACGGTCGCTGCGGTTTTCCAAAGTACGGGTTGCCATAATGGCCGGAACATTGCATCCAAAACCCATAATCATGGGAATAAACGATTTTCCATGCAAACCAATGTGGTGCATCAGTTTATCCATCAGAAAAGCCACCCGCGCCATGTAGCCGGTATCTTCCATCAAAGAGATGAAAAGAAACAGAATGACAATATTGGGCAAAAAGACAATAACGCCCCCCACGCCGCCGATAATTCCTTCGGAAATAAAGGCGTTGAGCACCGGAGAAGAAATGTATTTTTGTGTGAGTTCGGCAATAAAAGAAACGCCCATTTCCATCCATTCCATAGGATATTGTCCAATTTGGAAAGTGCAGAAAAACATCAACCAAATGAAAAACAAAAAGATAGGGAAACCCCAGAATTTATGCGTCAGCACAGAATCTATTTTTTCCGTGCGGGTTTCAAAACGGTTGGTTTTTTTGTTCCGCTTGAAGGTTTCTTTCAGCGCACCGGCAATAAATCCGTAGCGGGCATCGGCAATGATGGTTTCGCTTGGCGAATTGTAAAAATGTTCCAGTTTGGTAATTTCCTTTTTCGCTACTTCGTGAAGGTCGTTGTGTTCCGGCCAGCTTTCAGTTTCTTTTTCGACAATGGAATCTTTTTCAAGAAGTTTCAGAGCATAATAGCGCGAAGCTACTTTTTCGACAAAAGATTTGTTCGAACGGATTTGTTTCTGCAAAACCGAAACAGCTTGTTCCACCTGCGGCCCATAGTTGATATGGATATGCCGTGTAAAAGGATTGCGGTCTTCGTAAACGTCAACAATTTTACTGAAAAGATTTTTGATGCCGATACCTTTATTCGCGATGGTGGCCATCATGGGGATTCCCAAAAGGGTGGAAAGCATTTCGCGTTCCAGTTCATCGCCTTTGGCTTTCAGTTCGTCGAACATATTCAAAGCCACAACCACCTTCACGTCCATATCGATAAGTTGGGTGGTAAGATAAAGGTTTCGTTCCAAATTCGAAGCGTCCACAATGTTTACAATCACATCGGGCGCCTTGTCGATAATGTATTCACGGACATAAAGTTCCTCGAAACTATAGGGCGACAACGAATAAGTTCCCGGAAGATCGATTATATTAAAAGTATAGCCGTCTTGTTTGAAAACGGCTTTTTTTGCTTCGATGGTAACTCCGCTATAATTGCCCACTTTTTCGTGAGCACCCGAAGCGGCATTGAACAAAGAGGTTTTCCCCGAATTGGGATTGCCTACAAAAACAATATCAATGATTTTACTTTTTTCTTCTGCCGAAACTTTCAGCCGTTCGCTTTCATCCACAATTCCTTTATGGTATTCCATTTCCCATTTTTCGGGCGAAGCCTCCATTTCCGCCGTTGATACAATTTCTATTAGTTGTGCTTCGCTTCGACGGAGCGAAACATTGTAGCCCATAATATTGTATTCCAAAGGATCGCCCAAAGGCGCCCGGCGTACCACCTCGACTTCCTGTCCGCGCACAAATCCCATTTCGGTAATCCGTTTATGAAAAACCCCGCGGCCCCTTATCTTGACAATAATTCCCTTCTCACCTTGCTGTAGTTCACTTAAATTCATTTCAAATGGGATGTTATATTTTTTTGAATCAGAAACGTATATAAACTTCGTATAGTATGCAAAATTTTTGCAAAACTAAAAATTAAAACCGAAACGTAGAATGCCGACAAACGCATTTGGCAACTTTTCTTCAGTCCCCGACGGATTTACAATATATTGTAAGTCTGGTTGGACAAAAATATGTTCCCCAAATTGTAGTTTGTATGTTAATTCTATAACGGTTTCGTGCCTGTTGTTAGAGTTGGTAAAGTGAGCATGGGCAATTCCCAAACCTAAAACATCTTCATATTTTGGCAAGAAAAATTTAATCAAATTGCAGCCCACACCTGTATAAAAAAAGTTATTGTTTATGTTGGGCGAACTGGCGCTGAGCTGAAGAAAGGTTTCAATCTGCTTTTCTTCTTTCCGCCAAACAATCTGATTGATGGCAGCATAGAATCCATAATTTTCTTCGTCTTTATTATGGTAATACCCTCCAAATTTAATATTTCCGTCCAAATTTTTTGAAAAGGGTTTGTCCCAGACAAATTCACTCACATACAAGAAACTTCCATCGCTGACCGACCAGTTGAGGTTATATGGATTGTTTTCCCAGTCCGTAATATTTCCATCATAAACGGCAGCCATCCACGAAAATCTATCCGAAATATCCCATTTTGCCGACAAACCCAAAGAAGTCAACGGAAATATAGGAATGGTAAGGTTGGACGAAAAAGTAGATTGTACACCGAAAGAACTGTTCAAAAAGTTGCATGCAAAATCGCAGACAGCAAAGTTGGCATTCAGGTCTTGCACCCCAAAAATGATTTCAAAATTTTTGATAACCTGTTTGTACCACATTTCCTGAACAAAGGTATGGTTGCCGGCTTCTATGTTCGAAACTGTTTGATAATCTCCGATTAAAGTTGCCGAAGGTGTTCCTCCGTGCGTATTTCCACCTTTGACGAATACACTTCCACCTTTCCAAAAATTAGCTTTTTCGAAATCGAACCCAATGCCGATGGTGGCAAATCCCAAATAAGTTCCGCCGGTTTTAATCCCGCCGGACATATTCCCGACAAAATCACCTGTATAAGAAGCATTGTATTGCCATGCACTTTCTTTAGATTTTTCTTGGGCATAGACAGAAAAACTTCCGGTAATGTAAATCAATAATATGAGCAATACTCTATTTAGCAGATTCATAACCACAAATAGTCTAATGAAATTTTGCAAAAGTAACCCTTATTCCTTTTACAAAATGACGCAAAACGGAATTAAAATGACGCAAAACGGAATTTCCAAGAAAATATGGGCATTTTGCATCAGGCCATAACACTTCTCCTTTTTCCTCAAAATTCCGTATCTTTGTGTTTTAAAACATTCAGATATGTTTAGTTCTATATTATATGCAATTATAATACTGGGAAGTATCGGTATTTTGTCTGCGGCGCTTCTTTATTTTGTGGCACAAAAGTTCAAAGTAATAGAAAACCCTTTGATAGACGAAATCTCCGAAGTTTTGCCCGGCGCCAATTGTGGAGGATGTGGCTTTGCCGGATGCCGAAACCTTGCCGAAGCCATTGTAAAAGCCGGAAATATGGATGGATTGAAATGTCCGGCCGGAGGCAATTCCACTTCATCAAAAATAGCAGAACTTTTAGGCGTTGCAGCTTCCGAAAGTGCGCCTCAATTGGCTGTTTTGCGTTGCAATGGTTCTTTCCAAAATTCCCCAACAAAAGCTTATTATGAAGGTTTAAACGATTGCAAATTCGCACACGATTTATTTGTTGGACAAGGTGGTTGCAGCTATGGCTGTTTAGGCTTGGGAAACTGTGAACGTTCCTGCGCTTTTGATGCGTTATCTATCGACAGGGAAACAGGCTTGCCTGTGGTAAATGAAGAACTTTGCACCTCTTGCGGCGCTTGTGTAAAAGCCTGTCCACGAAGTCTTTTTGAAATCAGGGACAAAGGGATGAAAAGCCGCAGGGTTTGGGTTTCGTGTATGAACAAAGCCAAAGGCGCCGAAGCCAAAAAAAATTGTCAAACAGCCTGTATCGCTTGTGGAAAATGTCAGAAAATATGCCCTTTTGAAGCCATTACAATCGAAAACAATCTTGCTTACATTGACTTTAACAAATGTAAGCTTTGCCGAAAATGTGTATCAGAATGCCCTACGGGCGCAATACAGGAAATTAATTTCCCTGTCAAAAAGAAAGACGATCCTGAAGATTTGTTAGGCAAAGGCTTTTCTAATTGAAAATTGAAAGTGGAGAATTGAAAATGAAATACAAAATACATTTAAGGCAAAAGGTACAATTTGTAAAATACAGACCCTAACAATCATCACTCATCGTTCATAATTCATCTTTTAAAAAATGAAAACATTTTCAATAGGAGGTGTTCACCCCAAAGAAAATAAAATCTCGGAAAATGCAGCCATAGAAGACTTCCCTCTTCCGAAAGAAGTGATTGTCTTTACATTGCAACATTTGGGAGTTCCTGCTGTTCCTGTGGTCGAAAAAGGACAAAAGGTAAAAACCGGAGAACTTCTTGCAAAAGGCGAAGCTTTTTTGAGCGCTAATATTCATTCGCCCGTATCGGGAACTATTCAAAAAATTGATTTCGTTGCCGGAATAAACGGCTATAAACAACAAGCTATTTTTATAGAAGTGGAAGGCGACGAATGGCTCGAAACCATTGATAGAAGCCCAAAACTTGAAAAAGAAATAAAACTTTCGAAGGAAGAAATTATAGAAAAAATAAAAGAAATGGGCATTGTGGGTTTGGGAGGCGCGTGTTTTCCCACACACATAAAATACATGATTCCTTCTGACAAAAAAGCTGATTACCTGATTATCAACGGGGCGGAATGCGAGCCCTATCTTACTTCCGACTATCGGGTAATGCTCGAAAAAGCTGAAGAAACATTTGTCGGCATCCAAATTTTGAAGAAAGCCTTGGGCGTTGAAATGGCTTATGTCGGCATTGAAAATAACAAACGCGACGCCATTGAAAAACTTTCCGAACTGGCAAAATCCTATCCCGGAATTGAGATTCAGACGCTGAAAACAAAATATCCGCAAGGTGCTGAAAAGCAATTGATAAAAGCCATTACAAAACGTGTGGTGCCTTCAGGCAAACTTCCTATTGACGTGGGTTGCGTGGTAAATAATCTGGGAACGGCTTTGGCGGTTTACGAAGCCGTACAAAAGAATAAACCCTTAATTGACAATATTTTAACCATTACCGGAAGCTCTTTACCTGTTCAAAAGAATTATAAAGTCCGCATTGGAATTCCTTTTTCCGCTTTGCTCGAATCTGTTGGGGGAATGCCTGCCGATACTGTCAAAGCCATCAGCGGAGGTCCTATGATGGGGAAAACGATCCAAAATTTGGATGCACCCATTGTAAAAGGCACTTCCAGCCTTTTGCTTTTGACCGAAAAAGAAGGTTTGCGAAAACCCGAAAAAGACTGTATCCGCTGCGCCACTTGTGTGCAGGTTTGCCCTATGGGATTGGAACCATATTATTTGAATACCCTTTCGCTTTACAAAAAAACAGAAGAAACCGGCAAAGAAAAGATTCTGGATTGCATAGAATGTGGTTGTTGTTTGTTCAGTTGTCCGGCAAATATTCCTTTGCTCGACAGTATCCGTTTAGGGAAAAGCGCTTTGCGCCAACAAATGCAAAAGAAATAAGAAAAATAATTAGAATGTCAGATAATGAATAATAGGCTCACTATTTCCGGCTCTCCTCATGTGCATGGCGGCCAATCAATAAAAAAAATCATGTGGACAGTGAATATTGCACTGATTCCTGCATTTTTGGTTTCTCTTTATTTTTTCAGAACTGATGCCCTTGTCCTTACGCTGTTTTCCATTGGTTGTTGTCTTTTGTTCCAATGGCTGATAGAGCGGTTTTTGATGAAACGCCCCACAGAAATTGCCGATGGTTCAGCGGTAATTACTGGAACATTACTGGCTTTCAACCTGCCGTCAAATCTGCCTTTGTGGATGGTCGCCATTGGTGCTTTGGTTTCTATCGGTATCGGAAAAATGGCTTTTGGCGGATTGGGCAAAAATCCTTTCAATCCGGCATTGGTTGGGCGTGTGTTTTTGTTGATTTCTTTTCCTGCCGACATGACCCTTTGGCCGGTTCCCCAACCCTTGTTCCAAAGTCCGGTTACCGATGCTTTGACAGGCCCCACGCCGTTGGGAATGCTGAAAGGCGCTTTGGCAAGCGGCGTTAGTGCAGAACAAGCCGTGGCAAAATTGCCTTCTTATTTCGAACTTTTGATTGGCGCCCGAGGTGGTTCCTTTGGCGAAATTTCTGCCATCGCTTTAATTATTGGCGGATTGTTTATGCTTTTCAGAAAAGTCATCACATGGCATATTCCGGTTTCTTTTTTGGGAAGCGCTTTTATCTTTGCCGCCATCCTTTGGCTGATTAACCCTACACATTACGTAAATCCTTCATTCCATTTGGTTACAGGCGGTTTAATTTTAGGCGCTGTTTTTATGGCCACCGATATGGTTACTTCGCCAATGTCGAACCGCGGACAATTGGTTTTTGGTGCAGGATGCGGAATTTTAACCATTCTGATACGCGTTTTCGGAGCTTATCCCGAAGGGGTTTCCTTTGCCATTTTGATTATGAATGCCTTGGTACCTCTTATCAACAAAGGATTTAAACCCATCAGATTTTCAAAATAACTATAACATGGCAAAAAAGAAAGAATCCACATTTTTTAATATGTTTTTGGCGTTGGTGGTCATTTCTGTGACGGCTGCCACGGCTTTGGCTTATGTAAATTCAATAACCGAAAAGCCCATTGCCTATGCTCAAAAACAAAAGCAAACCGATGCTTTGAAAGCAGTTTTGCCTTCTTTTGAATCTGTTGAAGAAAAAAATATTGCTGTCGGCGCCGACACACTGAAAGCGCATTACGCTTATAAAAACAACGAATTGGTGGGCGTTGCCGTAGAAAGTTTTACAAACAAAGGCTTTTCGGGACGTATTGATTTGATGGTCGGTTTTTTAGCCAATGGAAATATTTGCAACACACAGGTTTTGCAACATAAAGAAACGCCGGGATTAGGTTCCAAAATGCTGGAAAGCCCGTTCAAAGATCAGTTTGTTGGAAAAAATCCATCAACATTCAAACTTTCTGTAAAAAAAGACGGTGGCAATGTGGATGCCATTACAGCAGCAACCATCAGTTCCCGCGCTTTTTGCGATGCCGCCCAACGCGCCTATGATGCTTTTTCTGGCAATACCGATGGCACTTCGGGCGCAACAACAACATCCGAAGAACCGGCTTCAAAAAATACGATCACAAATTTGGAAGGGAAATCAAACTCTACATTACCGGATGGCACTTCAAGCGCCACGCCCAAAGGAAATCCGGGTAAAGAGGTTAAAAAAACGGATGCTGCTTTCGGCACAACAACCGAAACAAATGCTAAAGCAGTTCCGTCGAAAGCCGTAGATGCTACTTCCGGTGCAACCACTAATGAAGGAGGTGTAAAATGAATTTGACCGATTTTTCAAAAAAACTAAAACCTATTGCCATTAATGGACTTTTGAAAGAAAATCCGATTTTTGTTTTGTTGTTGGGCATGTGCCCGACTTTGGGCGTAACCAGTTCGGCCATAAACGGCTTGGGAATGGGTTTGGCAACTGCCTTTGTGCTGATGATGTCAAATCTGGCCATTTCTTTGGTCAAAGGGTTTATTCCCGACAAGGTGCGGATTCCTGCTTTTATTGTTATCATTGCCACTTTTGTTACCATTGTTGATTTGCTGATGGCCGGTTATGTGCCTGCTTTGCATGCTCAATTGGGGATTTATATTCCTTTGATTGTAGTGAATTGTGTGGTTTTGGCGCGGGCAGAATCTTTTGCATCCAAAAATACTCCACTCCTTTCGCTTTGCGATGGGCTGTTTATGGGTTTAGGGTTTACCTTTGCCCTGACATTGCTGGGCGCTACACGCGAACTTTTGGGTAGCGGCGCCATTTTTGGCCAAAAATTTCTTGCTCCGGGCAAAGATGGAATGCTTATTTTTGTGTTAGCCCCGGGTGGATTTATTGCTTTGGGATTTCTTACGGCTATTTTCCGCAAGTTGAACAAAGCCAATTAAACAATGAACTCCCAGCCATTTCCTTGGTGGAAATTTCAGATAAAGAGGTGGAAACATTATCTGTCAGCGTACAGCGAATATAATCTGCATTCGCCGTTTGTTTTCAATTTTTACACGAAAGTGGTACCCAAAATTCCTGTATTCAATTGGTTGTTTTCAGGAAAAGTATCTCAAGAAAAAATTGTTCAGACAGTAATTTTCAAAGCTTTTGAGTATTTCGAACCAAAAAATTTCCTAAAATCGGGAAATTTATGGAATGTACAATGGCAAAACTATATTTCTTCAAAAGGAATTCCATCCCAATTTATCAATTCTTCAGACAAAACATTTTCCTTGTCGGAAAATTTTGGGCAGACTGTTGAATTTGCACTTTTCGATGCAGAAGCGTTAGAAAATGGAATGGCAGAATTATTCATTAAACACCATGGAAACAGAAGTGTCTTTGTGATAGAAGGGATTCACCAGTCTAAGCAGGCAGAACAGGCGTGGAAAAAAATACAAACAGAGACAGCTGTTACTGCCTCGATCGATTTATTTTTTGTAGGATTTCTGTTCTTTAAAAAAGAGTTGTCGAAACAAGATTTTGTCTTAAGGTTTTAGGCTTTAGACAGGATTTACATGAACAATTAATAATGAATAATTTGATAAGGCATTCTTGCCTTATTCATCACTTATAATTTATCGTTAGAAAAAGAAATCCCGTAATGGATTCAGATCTTATTTCTCCTCTTCAACCAGTTCCTCCACTTTGGTATCTTCGGTTAAATCCACCAAATTGTTTTGAACAAGGATGTTGTACCAAACAAACACTTTTTTCATATCGGAATTATAAACCTTGTCTTCGTCATAGTTTGGAACCATTTTGGCAAAAAGAGCTGTAATTTCTTTTGCCGACAGGGCGGAAATATTGTCTACTTCGACCTTGTTGTATTCTTCAAAAATAGCCTGAAAAACCTTTTTTAATGGAATATCTTCGTCGGTGCAAAGAATGCTGATGTCTTCCAAAGCGCTTACTTTGTTGTTGATGAAAACAGGAAATTTTTTGCCGTCGCACAAAGATTCAACCAAAAGCCCTGTTTTGGAACGGGAAACCAATTTAAATAATCCCGACTTCCCTGAAATAGTTAAAATATTCGATAAATCCATAAATTTTGTTTGTTTTCTGTATAAAATATAGACAGCAAAATTACGGAAAACTTGGCAAAAATCAAATTTATTAAAAGGAGGGATTTATTAAAATCAAGCGAAACATATACAATGTAAATTTTGAAAAAATTATGTCAGTTAAAAAAGACCTGATTTTTGATGACTTTGCATTGCTTTTTATTAGCGTTTATTTTAAAATAGTGGTTTTGTTTTGCATTTTCCAAACAATAAGAAAATCAAGCTCCCGTTTTATCTAAAGTTTTTCCCGTAACTTTGTAAAACAAAAGACTCATATTTTAGCGATATATGGACATAAAACTCAACACTATAGAAGAAGCCATTGAAGATTTCAAAGAAGGAAAATTTTTGATTGTAGTAGATGACGAAGACCGTGAAAATGAAGGTGATTTTATTATTGCGGCAGAAAAAGTAACCCCCGAAAAAATAAATTTCATGATGACCTACGGACGTGGGCTGCTTTGTGCACCCATTACCGAGGAACGTTGTCAGGAACTGGAATTGGAAATGCAGGCAACCCGCAATACCTCCATTTACGACACACCGTTTACCATCACAGTAGATCGTGTGGGAAACGGCTGTACAACAGGGGTTTCTATGTACGACCGTGCGGAAACAATTTTAGCTTTAGCCAACCCGAATATCAATCCAGGAGATTTGGCACGCCCCGGACATGTAAGCCCTTTGAGAGCACGTTCCCGTGGAGTTTTGCAACGCGCAGGGCATACCGAAGCTACTATTGATTTGGCGCGTTTGGCCGGTTTGTATCCGGCAGGAGCTTTGATAGAAATCATCAACGAAGACGGAACCATGGCGCGTCTTTCCGATTTAATGAAAGTAGCTGAAAAATTCAACATCAAAATCATTACCATCAAAGACCTGATAGCTTATCGCTACAAAATGGAGTCTTTGGTCGAAAATGGCGTAGTGGTAAACATGCCGACACAATACGGCGAATTTAAGCTGATGCCCTTTAAACAAAAATCGAACGGATTGGAGCATGTCGCTTTGGTAAAAGGCGAATGGAAAGAAGACGAACCTGTTTTGGTTCGCATGCACTCTTCCTGCGCCACAGGCGATATTTTCGGATCTTTGCGTTGCGAATGTGGCGAACAATTACATAAATCCATGCAGATGATTCAGGAAGAAGGCAAAGGCGCCATTGTATATTTGAACCAAGAAGGGCGCGGCATTGGCTTGATGGAAAAAATGAAAGCCTACAAATTGCAGGAAGAAGGTTTGGATACCGTAGATGCGAACCTGCATTTGGGCCACAAAGCCGACGAACGCGACTATGGCATTGGCGCACAGATATTAAGAGAGCTTCATATTCGTAAATTGCGATTGATTACCAACAACCCCATAAAAAGAAAAGGCTTGGAAGGTTATGGTTTGGAAATTGTGGAAACTGTTCCCTTGGTTATCCAACCCAATAAATACAACGAAAAATACCTGAAAACCAAACAGGAAAAAATGGGACATGAGCTTAAATTGAAATAAAAATGAGAAAAATGGTTTTTCCTCATTCTCACTTTTCAACTTTCAATGTTCAATTCAAATGAAGCTTCCGCAGGAATTTTATTTGTCGGATGATGTGGTGGCTTTGGCAAAATCTTTGTTGGGAAAGAAATTATGTACTTCCTTTCAGGGAAAAATAACCAAAGGTATTATTGTGGAAACCGAAGCCTATGCAGGAATTACGGACAAAGCTTCGC
>JAVBMO010000129.1:0-3611 GCA_031552355.1 Bacteroidales bacterium
TTTGCTTATTTCACCCTTCTGTGGGACTTTTTTATCGACAGAAATTCCATAAATGCCAACAATCCCGTTATTCAGGCCGGAGTGGGATTCCGCTTTTAACACTCAAAAAACATGACTAAAATACTTTTAATAGAATCTGCCACCAATGTTTGTTCTGTTGCCTTGCAACAAGATACCGATATTATTGCTGTCAGAGAATCCACTGTTCCCAACGCCCATTCGTCCATGCTGACTTTGTTCATTGATGAATTGTTTGAAGAAACAGGCTTAAAACCTCAAGACCTTAATACTGTTACCATTAGTTCCGGACCGGGTTCTTATACAGGGCTTCGTATTGGTGTTTCAACAGCCAAAGCCATTTGTTTTGCTTTAAACATTCCCCTGATTGCCGTGGATACTTTAGAAGCTATGGCGCATGGTGTCAAGGATTCGCATCCCGACTTCAATGGGCTTTTTTGCCCCATGATCGACGCCCGAAGAATGGAAGTCTATGCCGCATTCTTCGACCACAATTTGAACCGCATTCGCGAAACCCAAGCTAACATCATTGGCGAAGGCGATCTGGAAAAATATTTGAAAGAAAATCAAGTGTTATTTTTTGGAAATGCTACCGAAAAAGCCATCCCTGCATGGCAAAACATCCCTTCTGCCCTATTCGACAAAACTTTTGTCAATTCTGCCTGTTATCTAAAAACTTTAGCTTTACAGAAATTCAATAAACAGGAATTTGAAGATTTGGCCTATTACGAACCTTTTTATTTAAAAGATTATATTGCCGGAAAACCAGCCATAAAAGGACTTCATTAATGTATCAATATCACACTTTTGCAAACGGAATCCGCCTGATTCACAAGGAAAACAGTTCCTCCGTGGGGCATTGCGGCGTATTTATCAATGCCGGCACCCGCGACGAACTGGAAGAAGAAACCGGCATGGCACATTTTTTGGAACATTGCATTTTCAAGGGCACAGAAAAGCGGAAATCGCTTCAAATCCTGAGCCGCATTGACGGCGTGGGCGGCGAAATGAACGCCTACACAACCAAAGAAGAAACCTGTATCTATGCTTCATTTTTGGCATATCACTATGAACGTTGCCTTGAACTTTTTTCCGACATTTTGTTTCATTCTACTTTTCCCAAAAAAGAAATAGAAAAGGAAAAAGATGTGGTTATCGATGAAATTAATTCCTACAAAGACTCTCCTGCAGAACTTATTTACGACGAATTTGAAGAATTGATTTTTGAAAACCATCCCTTGGGAAGAAAAATTTTGGGTGAACCCGAAATTGTTAAAAAATTCAATACGGAACAAGTCCGCAATTTTGTAAAAAGGAATTATATTCCGCAAAATATGGTCATTTCTTCCATTGGCCCCATCAAAATGCAGAAAATCGTAAAGCTCTGCGAAAAATATTTCGGCATTGAAAACGACACCCCTAAAAGTTCTGAAAGAAAACCTTTTTCCGAATATTCCAGAAAAAGCCTGACCATTGACAAAGATACTTATCAGGTACACGCGCTTGTGGGCAATACGGCTTATAGCTTCAACGACAAGAAAAAAGTCGGATTGATGTTGCTTTCGAACTATTTGGGCGGTCCTGCCATGAATTCTCGTTTGAATATTGCCATTCGCGAAAAATACGGCTACACTTATAACATAGAATCCACCTACAGCGTTTATTCCGATACCGGATTGTTTTCAATCTATGCCGGAATGGATCATTCGCACAAGGAACATACTCTTGACCTCATTTTGAAAGAATTTCAAAAAATCAGGGCCGGAAAAATGAAAGAAACTTTATTGCAAACCATAAAGCAGCAATTGATGGGACAAATTTCCATCAGCAACGAATCGGCCTTAAACGAAATGTTTTCTATAGGAAAAAGCTATTTGGTTTACGACAAAGTGGATTCTTTGGAAGAAATAAAATCACAGATACAAAATGTTTCTTCAAGCGAACTATTGGACATTGCCAACGAAATCCTTGATGAAAAAAGTTTGAGTTTTTTGATTTATGAATAGGATACATTTTATTGTGATAAAATTGCAAAAATATTACCTTAATTGAGAACAAAACTATTTAAAAAATGAATAATTTCACATTTTACAGTCCCACAGAATTTGTTTTTGGAAAAGATACTGAAGAAAAAATCGGCAGCTTGGTTAAAAAGCATGGTGGAACCAAGGTACTGGTACACTATGGTGGTGGCTCTGCCATTCGCAGTGGTTTGTTGCAGAGGGTTGAAGATTCTTTAAAGGCAGAAAATATAGCCTATATACTTCTAGGTGGTGCACAGCCAAACCCTTTGGATACATTAATTTACCAAGGAATTGATATTTGCCGCAAAGAAGGTATTGATATGGTGGTGGCGGTAGGTGGCGGAAGTTCCATAGATTCGTCCAAAGCCATTGCGGCAGGAACGGTTTATGAAGGCGATTTTTGGGATTTATTTACAGGAACGCCCATCACAAAATCTCTGAAAGTTGGTACAGTCCTTACCATTCCGGCAGCTGGCAGCGAGGGTTCCAACAGTTGTGTGATAACAAGGACAGGTGGAGACAATATTATTAAAAAAGGTACTAAAACAGATATTTTTCGTCCTGTATTTTCTATCTTGAATCCTACATTGACTTATACATTGCCGGCATTTCAAACAGCTTGTGGCATTGCTGATATGATGGCACATGTTTTCGAACGCTATTTTACCAATACTCAAGGTGCAGAAATAAGTACCCGCATAGGCGAAGCCTTGTTACTGACAATTATCAAGGAAGCCCGTATTGTGATGAAAGACCCTGAAAACTATGATGCCCGCGCCAACCTGATGTGGGCAAGCACAATGGCGCATAATGGTTCTTGTGGTGTGGGACGTTCCGAAGACTGGGCAACCCATTTTTTGGAACACGAATTAAGTGCTTTGTATGATGTGGCGCATGGCGCAGGTTTATCTGTAATGTTCCCGGCGTGGATGCAGTATGTGATGGACCAAAATCTGGATTTGTTTGTGCAAATATCCACAAGGGTTTGGGGAATATCCGATAATGGAAACAAGAAGGAAACTGCACTAAAAGGCATTCAGGCCTTGAAAGATTTTTTTGTCTCGTTGGAATTACCTGTTACTTTTGCACAGTTGGGCGCCAAAGAAGATGATATAGAACTATTATCCGATAACTTAATGAAAAACTATCCAAATGGAATAGGCGATTTTCGGAAATTATATAAAGAAGATGCTAAAGCTATTTATCGTTTGGCATTATAAAATGAGGAGTAAAAGATAAATAAAAGCTTATTGAATCAATTATTTGTGAGGCTGTTCAAAAGAGCAGCCTCATTTATACCCCTAACCATTAAAAATCAGATTGCTTCTTTCTCATACCTCACACACCACAATAACTGTACTATATACTTTTCGCCTAGAGCCTTACACCTTTTGCTTGTTCCATTCTCAATAAATTTAGTATGCTTTTGCAAAAACCACACGCCTTGCAGAAGGTTTTCCTGTGTAGATACATTTTCCGGCTTCTTCCGGAGCATCAAAAGGAATGGTGCGGATGGTGGCTTTGGTCTCTTCCTTGATCTTTTGTTCCGTTTCAGGTGTTCCGTCCCAA
>JAVBMO010000100.1:0-11045 GCA_031552355.1 Bacteroidales bacterium
AGAAAATGGCGAAGTAGCCGCCTATATTTTGCCACAATTTATCAGAAATGATAATTATTTGTCATTGGTACGCAATGAATACAATGGTGTGATTATTGAGAGTGGTTTTGCCGACAAGCAATTTTTCTTGGGAAAAGGTGCGGGAAGCTTCCCGACAGCTTCGGCTGTATTGAGCGATATTTCGGCTTTGCGTTACGGGTATCGTTACGAATACAAGAAATTGTATTATCACACACCGGCAAAATTAGCCAAGGATTTTTATTTGAGAGTGTATATCAGCTTCGACGACGAAAGCAAAATCTGCAAAGACGATTTTATCAGTTTTGAAGAATGGTATGCCGGACAAAATTATTCCTATTTGGTTGGCTTGGTGCCTTATGAAAAACTTTTTGCTTCCACTTGGTGGAAAACCGAAGGTTTGTCGTTGGCGCTTCCGCCCGATGCTTTGGTAGAAAATTTGGCCGAATACAAAAAAAACTATAAGCAGATTTAAGTCAGGTTTATAGCTTTAGAAATGGGAAAAGCCTCACAAGTTTCTAACTAGTGAGGCTTTTTGCTATAGAAAAAAGTAAAAGAAATCGGATACGTAAAAAGGCTGCCGAAATCTTGATTCCGGCAGCCTTTGGGTTTAAAGTTAAAAATGTATTAATCAATTATACAAGTCAAACCAATGCTATAAGTAAGCGTTTGCAGGTTATTCACTTTCCCTATTGTGTTAAAATCAAAACTGTTCGTATTATATTGGTAGGAAACAGAAAGGTTTGCTCCCCAAGGCGATTGTTCACCAAAACGGATAAAGGCACCGATTTCAGGGCTTAAATGGAAAGCATATTGATTGTCGAAATATTCCAAACTGGATAGGTAAATGGATTGGCTGGTATAGTTCATTCCTATGTTAAAACCTACATAAGGTTGAACAATCTCTTTAGGCAAAAAGTTCCAGTAGCCGCCCACTTGTATAGGCATGGAATTCATATAACGGTATTGCGAAGCAGTAGCATAGAATCCGGGAGAAATTTCGTAAGTTTGCCTGTCTACATATTCATGGTAATTGTTCCATGCAACATTGAATCCGATACCAAAATGGTCGGTAATGTAAATTTGTCCATTGAAAGTAAAACCCGAAAGGCTGGTGGGGGAAATGAAATTTCGAACTTCACCTACGGGAGTATTAATATTCCATCCAAAAGTATAGTATTGGCGCGTTTTGTTTTCTTGAGCTTTTGCCACACCAAAGGTTGACAAAACAACCAATGTCGCTATTATTATTTTTTTCATTGTCTTAGAGTTTTATATTTTAAATATCCTGATATTATTATTTACTTTTTGAAAGGCGAACCGTCGAATTGGAAACAATCGTTGATAGCACTGTTCATTTCGGCTGTAGTATGCGTACCAGTCAAAATTCCGCTTACAGAACCCACCCAAACAACAGGAACTTCATTTTTTACTGTTTTGTTTTTTACATCGCCCATGTTCATAAGCAGTGTACCGGTAGTGTAGCTAGTGTAGTAAGAATAATAATAAGCTGGATAATACCAGTACCAATCCCAATAATACCAATCTATAGGATAATAGTAAGAATAGGAAGCAGTTGTTATGTTAAAACTGTATAAAGCCAATACCAAATCGGCATCCGTAGCATTGGGAACAATAGTGTATTTCCCGCCTAAATTTTTGTCCAAATTTCTTTCAATTTGGTTTACAATGTTTGTAGTAAAACTATTCTTAATGGGCTCCATTACAATTAAACCACCTGTTGTAGAAGAAATTTGCATAATAGAGTCTGCAATGTAAATAGTTTGATAGTTGTCGAAATTGCTCTTTTGAGCCGGATCAAACCGTGCTAATGAAACAAATTGAGCTTCCGCATCATACAATTCATCACTGTATTTGTAACAGGATGAAAATAGGATAGTTGGTAAAAGGAATAACGACCAAAGCAATCCTTTAAGTGATTTTGTTTTTTTCATAGTTTTTAGAATTTTAGGGAATATTTATTTTAGATTATTAACATGCAAAAGAAAAAAAAGTTTTAATAGCGATAACACTTTTTGTATTATCTTTTTGAGTATTTTTTATCTTTTTTTATATAATTAATTGATTTCTATATGGATAATTATTTGTGGATAAGAAGCGTTTTTTAATAATTTGACAAATTACTTCAAATAGAAAATCAGTATAAATAAGAGGAAAATTGTAATTTTCATCATTTCCTTTTTCGTTTCCACGTTCGTTTCAAAATATCAAGGCTATATAAAAATAATCCAGCCCAAATAAGCGAAAAACAAACGATATGCGCTTCGGAAAAATGTTCTTTAAAAAGGAAAATGCCCAGCAAAAGTTGGCACGAAGGAGTTATATATTGAAGAAAACCATTGGTGGACAAAGGAATTTTAGTTGCGGAAATCCCAAACCAGTAAAGCGGTAAAGCAGTTACAATTCCTGCACACATCAATAAAATATCGGTAGAAAAAGAAATATTAAAAATACTGTTTGAACCTTTTGAAAACAAGAATATCAGATAGGTTAGAGCAAATGGCGACATCAAGAGGGTTTCAATAGTGAGGCTTTGCATGGAACTGATAGTAAGCCGTTTTTTGAGGCTGCCGTAAATCGCAAACGAAAGGCTGAGAATGATGGAAATAATCGGTAAGCGGCCATAATTAAAAGTAAGATAGGCCACCCCCAAGCAAGCCAAAATAATAGACAATAGTTGAATCTTGTTGAACCGTTCTTTGAAAAAGATTGTCCCCAATAAAATGCTGACCAACGGATTGATATAATATCCCAAACTGGCATCTAAAATATGATTATTGTTTACAGCCCAAATATAAACACCCCAATTTAATGTAACCAAAGTTCCACAGGCAAAAAGCGTTAAAATCAAACGTTTATTTTTGAACAGTGGGAGTAATTTTTCTTTTTTCCAAAACAGGCTGAGGAAAAGCATGAAAACAAAAGACCAAAGTACGCGGTGCGTCAAAATTTCTACGGGAGAAACGTGGGAAAGCTGTTTCCAGTAAATGGGAAAGAACCCCCATGTTAAATAACTGATAAAAGCATAGAAAACCCCTCGCAAGTAAACTTTCTTATTGTCCATTGGTGGGAATTGTTAAGTAGCACGCTGTTTGGCGGATATATTCTTCCACTTTTTTGGGAACCAAATACTGGATAGATTTTCCCTCACGAATTAATTGCCGGATGTAGGTAGATGAAATATTCAGCAAAGGGCAAGGCACAAAACTTACATATTCTTGATTTGAATAATTTTCCGAAGAATGTTTCCTGGGGTACACATATAAATGGTAATTCCGAAGAATTTCTTCAAAGTTTTTCCAAGTATGAAAACTTGCCCAATTGTCTTCACCCAAAATCAAGGAAAAAGAGCGTTCGGGACAGGTTTCTTTTAAATAGCGCAAGGTTTGAATAGTATAAGAAGGCTTCGGGAGTTCAAATTCTACAGATGAAGCAACTAATTTCGGATTGCCTTCCAAAGCCATTTTTACCATTAAAAGGCGCTGGTTTTCAGATAATAAATCTTCTGCATTTTTATGTGGATTTTGTGGAGAAACCACAAACCAAATTTCCTGCAAAGAGGTATTTTGCAACATGCTTTCTGCAATAATCAAATGGCCCGTGTGTATGGGATTGAAAGACCCAAAGAAAAGCCCTGTGTTTATGCGAGCATCATTGTGCATTTGTAGAAAACTTGAGAATGATTACGGAAAAATCCGGTGGCGAAAAATCTTATCTGTACTTATATTCTCGCTCTATATAAATTTGTCGCAAAATATCTTGGTCATCAAAGGTGTAGCAATGTTGCAATTCGTACAAACCCGATACAAACCGCACACATTTAATATCGCCAATTAAAACGGGAGGGGGTGTTTTAAAGAAAAGGTTCAATAATTCCTGTTTGGCCATTCCACAATGAATACCATAAGAAAGATTGATGGCTTTGTCTGTTATATTGGCCTCAATCATTTCCATATTGTGGGTTTCAATGCCGTAGAAAAATTCAATAAAACTGTCGTCCAAACGCCAAAGTTTGTAAATGGTCATGTCTAAAGAATCTTGGTATTTGAATCTATCCACACTACGATACCATTCTAACTTTGTACGATTGATAAAGGCATCCATATTTTTAATTCTTCCAAATGGATAGAATAAAAAATCGTCCAAAAGTACAACTTTCAAAGTGTCGTGGCTGATTTTTACTGATTCAACTTTGAAGCCATTTGTAACCAATTGTTTAAGCCTTTCAGCCTTGACTTCGGGAGTGAAGTTTTGGGCTTGCATAAAATGTCCAAATGCGAATAAAAAAGAAATACAAACCAATATTCGTTTCATCATAGTTGAATTTTTGAACTGACCTTTGTTTTTCTGAATAATTGTTTTTCAGTGTTTTGTATGAAGTGTCTTGGCGGAAAAAATACCCAAACACTCCTTGCTGTAAAATATGTTTTGCTTTACAAACTTACAAAAATATTTTGAGCCATTGGCCTTTTCTGTTAAAAAACGTTTGGAAACTTTTTGGAAATTGAAATTTCAACAAGATGAAAGAGATGGCTTTTATGAAAGATTAGTCGAATTTTAGTACTTTTGTAAAAATCCGGATGTTTTGTAAAATCCTTTTTGCAAGCAGTAATCAGGACATTTAAAGTATTCTTGCTTTTGCAAATAAACAAAAAAATATGATTTTAGTAGCTGACAGCGGCTCTACCAAAACCGATTGGTGCTTGGTGGAAAATAGGAACAAAAGAACCTACTATCAGACCGTAGGCATGAATCCTTATATCATCACTTCCTCGGCAATAGATCAGGAAATTGAAATTCATTTGATACCGGCTTTCGATTTGTTGAAAGTAGAAAAGGTGTTTTTTTATGGTGCCGGCTGTTCCACTGATGAAAAGAAGTCTTTTATGCAGGAAGTACTGCAAAAGCATTTTCTCAAAGCCCAAATCTTTGTAGAGCACGACCTTTTGGCAGCCGCAAGGGCTTTGTGCAAAAAATCACCGGGAATTGTAGGGATTTTAGGAACCGGTTCCAATTCTTGCTTGTATGACGGAAATCGCATTTTGGAAAATGTTCCTTCTTTGGGTTATATTTTTAGTGATGAAGGTGCAGGAACCCATATTGGAAAACTTTTGTTGAAAGCATATTTGCAACATAAATTTCCCGAAAATCTTCGCGAAGATTTTGCCCAACAGTTTCCGGGAACCGAAAGTCAATTGCTCGACAAAGTTTACAAAGAACCATTGCCGAACCGGTTTTTGGCTTCGCTGGCTTCTTTCGCCATCAACCACAAAAAGGATGTTTATATAAGAAACTTGCTGAACAAAGCGTTTGATGATTTCTTCGAAAAACAGATAAAAGAATACACAAATTATCAGGCTTACAAAATTCATTTAATTGGTTCTGTGGCTTTTTTCCTCGAAGAGGTAATAAAAGAACAGGCCGAGGCACATGGCTTGGAAATAGGAACCATCCTCAAAGCGCCTTTAGATGCTCTGGTGGATTATCATTTAACAGAAAACTAAAACAAGATGAAAACAAATATGATTTCTTCGGACGAAGAATTGTTGGCAGTCATAAATCAGTGCAAAGTTTGCCATGTGTCGATGATTGACGTGGAAAACAAGCCCTATGTTTTGCCTTTCAATTTTGCTTACCAAAGTGGGATTTTATACTTGCACTGTGGTAGGGAAGGGAAAAAGAACGAAGCATTGAGGAAAAATCCTTTGGTTTGTGTGGCTTTTACGGTGGAAAAAGACCTTTATGTGCAAAGCAAAGAATTAGGATGCAGTTATAGCATGATGTTCGAAAGTGTATTGCTTTTCGGTGAAGCGGAAGAAGTGAATGATTTCGACGAAAAAACCGAAATTCTTCATCGGATTATGCATAAATATACACCAAACAGAGACTATTCTTTTGCAAGGCCTTCGATAGAAAATGTATTTTGCTACAAAATAAAACCTACAAAAATCAGCGGAAGAAAAAGAGGCTGATTCAATTGAGAATGGAAAGTGGAGAATTGAAAATGAAACAGCCTTCTAGAATGGATAATAAAGAGTGAAAAAAACAATTGAACAAAACGTAGCACAGCATTCAAAAGAAACAGTGATTTCAATTAAATAAATAATTTTGCAGCTTTTTGAAAATCGCTTTCACATCTTCAAGTTTTCACATTTCTAAATTTTCAAATCATTATTGTACAACAAAAGAGAGTGCTTTGGTGTTTTTATAAAAGAGAGTTTGAAAAATATTAAAACAACAAAATAATATTTTTTACGTTTTTACTTGCAAAATGAAAAGATTATACGCAGATTGCTAATATTATGAAAAAAATAGGGCTTTTGGTTTTTCTATGTTTGATGAGTTTTTTAGGCTTTTCGCAAGGCAAGACAACGTCTTATGTGAATCCCTCGAAATCGGTACTTGCATCGGGTAATTGGTATAAAATAGGTATTGAAAAAACGGGTATTTACAAGATTACTTATGCCGATTTGGAAAAACTGGGCGTGGAAATGTCGGGATTAAAATCTTCTCAGATTTCTGTTTATGGAAATGGCGGCGGAATGTTACCCGAAAATAACGATATTCCACGTTATGCAGATTTGACGGAAAATGCTGTCCAAATTGTGAATGATGCCAATGGCAATTTTTCCCAAAACAGTTATATTTTATTTTATGCACAAGGTCCCGACAAATGGGAATTGAATACTGCCTTGTCTTTGTTTAGCTGCAAAATCCATACTTACAGTAAGCAGAATTACTATTTTATTTCTATTGGCGAAAGTTCCACCGACCGCAAAAGAATTCAAAAACAAACTGCAATTTCAGAAACTGCCAATCAAACTATTACGCAGTTTGATGATTATCAGATTCATAAGATAGAAAGTGATAATATTCAGCAATCAGGAAATACTTGGTTTGGGGAAAAATTGACGTCGAATGTTTCCTCAATTACCATTCCGTTTAATATGCAGGACGTTGTGATTGGAAGTAATATTCAAATTTATTTAGATGTTGCAAGTAATTCAACAGAGGCATCCGGGTTTACGGCCAAATTCAACGATAAATTTTTCGATACTATTGATATTCTGTCTATAACAGAAAGTACTGTTGACTATTTTGAAAAAAACAGCCGAAAAAGTGTGCAAGCCGAAAAAGCAGGGAATTCAGTCGGCGTATTCTATAAATGCAAAAATTCCATGGCAAGAGGTTGGTTGGAACGTATTGAACTGAATTATTTGAGAAATTTACGACTTTCTACAGAGCAAGTGAATTTTAGGTCATTGGCTTCTATAGGCGAAGGAAATATCAGCAAGTTTGTGGTCGATAATGCCAATTCCAAAACCCAGGTTTGGGATGTTACCGACCCATTGACTCCGGTGTTGATGAATTCCGAATTGCAGTCTTCTCAATTGAGTTTTACCATTCCCACAGATTCTTTGAGAGAGTTCGTTTCTTTCAACGGAAATTCTTCTTTGTCTCCCGATTTTTCATTGGGAAAAATTGAAAATCAAAATCTTCACGAGTTGGCGCAAACCGATTATGTCATTATAACGCATCCCGAGTTTTTGGCACAGGCCGATACTTTGGCTAATTTGCACAAAACTCAAAGTGGCTTGGATGTTACTGTGGTTACCATTGATAAGGTATATAATGAATTTTCTTCGGGCATGCAAGACCCAATGGCGATCAGGGCTTTCATGAAAATGTTTTACGACAGGGCTAAGGCCGGACAAGGCAAAGAACCTCGCTATTTACTTTTGTTCGGAACAGGAACTTACGACCCCAAAGGAATTTTGCCTTCCAGTGGAAGGCAAAAACTTGTTGCTTATCAATCGGGTGGAAAACCCAGTTATACCTCTGACGATGTGTTCGGCTTTTTGGAAAATCCCTCTTCAAACATTTTGAATATTGGAATAGGGCGTTTTCCGGTGACTTCTGTTTCTGAGGCAAATATATTGGTCGAAAAAAGTAAGAACTATTTATTGTCGAAAGACATTGTAGAGGATAAAGAAAACGGCGATTGGCGCAATATTATCGCTTTGGTAGCCGATGATCCAGATGGCGATTTCCCTTCATTTTCGGACAATAGCGAAAATTTGGCGGCAAATTTAGTGGCTTTTCCCAACCTGAATATTGAAAAAATTTATGCTGATGCCTACAAGGAAATATCCACTCCTTCGGGCACAAAATATCCTGACGTTACAAAAGCCATCACGAACCGGATGAACAAAGGTTGTTTAATGATAGATTATGTTGGACACGGCGCTTGGGATTTCCTGGGGCATGAATATTTTGTAACCCAAACCGATATTGCTTCATGGAAAAACGGAGGTAAGCTGCCCGTTTTTGTAACCAATACCTGTGAATTTGCCCATTTTGATTTTACGAATAAAAAATCAGCTGGTGAAAATACGCTTGTAAATCCCAGTGGCGGCTGTGTGGCTTTGATTTCTTCAACACGTAAAGTTGTCGAAGATTCACATTTGAATTCTGCATGGTTTATGAACGTATTGAGCCCTGTAAATGGTGTATTACCTACGTTGGGCGATGCAGTTCGTAAAACAAAAAATACAAACAGGCATAACCTTGAATATATTCTTTTGGGCGATCCGGCATTGTCATTGTCTGTTCCAAAAAATGTGGCCAATACGTTGAAAATTAATTCCAAAGACATTACTGTGGAAATAGATACGGTAAAATCTTTGTCGAATGTGTTCATTGAAGGGAATATTGAAAATACTTCAAAAGAAAAACTGACGGATTTCAACGGGACCCTTTTTGTTACGGTTTACGACAAACCCATGAAAATTCAGACTTTGGGGAATTCAAGCCCTGCTTCCATAGTTACTTTTGAACAACAAAAAAGTATTATCTACAAAGGATTTGCTAAAGTTGTCAATGGCGATTTTGTTATTTCATTTACTGTTCCCAAAGATATTTCGTATCAATATGGCTATGGAAAAATAAGTTATTTTGCCCAAAATGATTCTTTGCAAGCAGCAGGATATTATGGCGATTTGGTTATTGGCGACATTGACGAAACTCAAACACCCGACACCACTGCACCGGTTGTGAAATTATACATGAACGACGAAAATTTCCACAATGGAGGAATTACAGATCCCAATCCTGTTTTGTACGCTGTTTTGCAGGACAAATATGGAATAAACATGGTGGGCAGTGGAATAGGACACGATATAGAAGCCATTTTGGATGAAAAAGTAAACAATGTCTTTGTTTTAAATGATTATTATATCAACGATACCGAAGATCCGACAAAAGGTTATGTTTTGTATCCATTCAATAATCTTTCCGAAGGCACACACACTTTACAGCTTAAAGTTTGGAATATTTATAATGTTTCCACAACGGTAAGCATTACCTTTGAAGTGAAAGGTTCTAAGGATTTAGAAATAGGGAAATTCCATATTTATCCGAACCCGTTTTCAACCACAGCCACATTTGAGTTGGAAGAAAACCAACCAGGGAATATAGAAAGTGCCGTTTTGCAGATATTTAACACCCAAGGCCAGATGGTGCGAGAAATGGATATGCCAATATATGAAAATTCGTATGTTGCAGGGCCTTTGGTTTGGGACGGTACCAGTGCCAATGGCGCAAGACTTTCCAATGGTATTTTTGTGGCACGAATTATTATAAAAACAAAAAATAACGAAGAAAAAGTAATCAGCAAAAAACTAATAATGTTACTGAAGTAACAATAAAGTTATACTTTACGCGTTTCTATTGTCGAAAATTTAATAAAAAATAAAAGAATGATTAAGAGAAAAAATTGGTTAGCCATAGTGCTAATAACTTTATTTTCAACAGGATTTGCGCATGCACAGTTGAATCCTGTAAAGCCGGATTGGGATAAAGCTGCGGGGAAATCTTATAATGCCATTCCAACAGCTGTACCCATGTTGTTAATAGCGCCGGATTCTCGTGCAGGTGCCATGGGGGATATTGGGGTTGCTACCTCACCCGATGCAAATTCAACGCACTGGAACAATGCAAAATATGCTTTTATTCCAAACGATTTTGGTGTATCTCTTTCTTACAGTCCCTGGATGTTGAGTTTGGGTGCCGATATGAATTTGGTTTACCTTTCAGGGTACAAAAGGATTAATAAACAAAGTACTTTGGCTATTTCTATGTTGTATTTTGATTTGGGAACGTTCACTTTTACAGATGAACAAGGGGAAGGTCAAGGCGATTACAAACCCTACGAAATGGGAATTGATGCGACTTATTCCATGAAATTAAGTGAACGTTTGTCTGCTGCTGTTTCCGGCCGTTTTATCCGTTCGGATTTAACCGCAGGCCAAAGTATTAATGGAACGGAATTTCATGCAGCCAACGCCGGATCTGCCGATATTGGTTTGTATTGGCAAGATAAGGTAAACAAAGAAAAAAGATTGTCGGATGAATATGCTGTGGGTTTGAGTATTACCAATTTAGGTACAAAAGTTTCTTATAGTGACTCTGAGGATGATAAAGAATTCTTACCGGCAAACCTTCGTTTAGGAGGCCGCTATACATTCCGCTTCGATGAATATAACGACTTGTCTTTGATGGCCGATTTTAATAAACTTTTGGTGCCTACGCCGCCGGTTTACGACACGGCAGGAAATATTATTGCAGGAAAAGATCCTAATGTAAGTGTTATTCAAGGCGTTTTTCAGTCGTTCTACGATGCCCCCAATGGGTTTAAAGAAGAAATGCAGGAAATCAATTTTTCTGTGGGTGCCGAATACTGGTATGACCAAAAATTTGCAGCTCGTATAGGTTATTATTATCAATCGCCAAATAAAGGAGACCAACAATATTTAACGATTGGTGGTGGGCTTCGCTACAGCTATTTTGGTTTGGATATCTCTTATCTGATTCCTTTCACAGCCAACAATCCTTTAAAAAACACCTTGCGCTTTACGCTGATGGTTGATTTCGGTAAACCTAAAAATTCTTAATGAAAACAAAGATAAGGGTAGGTTTCGGCTACGATGTGCATAAGTTGGAAGAAG
>JAVBMO010000091.1:0-3643 GCA_031552355.1 Bacteroidales bacterium
TTTGTTATCCGACCAGGGTTCGAACCTGGGCTAACAGAACCAAAATCTGCTGTGCTACCACTACACCATCGGACAATGCGGGTGCAAAGTTACGTCTTTTTTTGAAATCACCAAATAAAAATACGTGTTTTTTTGCATGAAATGAATAATTTATTGTTACTCAAAGTCTTTATAGAGCAAATATTGTTTCCTTGTTTCCTTGAATTTTATCAAATCGGCTTCCCAACTTTGCCGGATGGCTTCTTCGCTCCAACCTTTTTTGATTTGTTCTTTCAATTGTGTGGTTCCTGCCAACTTATCGAAAAAAGGAATAAAAAACTTGTCATTTCCTGCGGATTTATACATTTCCAACAGGTATTTCAATTCAATTTTTTGTGGAAATTGTTTCATACACACATTCCTTAAATCCACTCCGTAACAAGTGTCGTTTTTAAAAGGTGGATTTTCGCTAACACCTTTTATTACAGAAGGAACAAATGAGAAACTGTGTAGAGGATACGCAGGACAGCCAATGATTTCGAAAGGCGAAGAAGTACCCCGCCCGACACTTACAGACGTTCCTTCGAACCAACATAAGCTTGGATATAAATAAATGGCATTCATATTTTGCAGGTTGGGCGAAGGCGCAACAGGCAATTCATATAAAGATGAATGGGTATAATTTTTCACTTTTTGTACCTGCAACTGGCATTGAATGCCTTTTGCAAGCCATTTTTCACCATTAATCATTTGGGCATATTCACCAATGGTCATACCGTGTACAATGGGAATTGGATGCATTCCCACAAAAGAACGAAGATTGGTGTCCAGCAGAGGACCATCAACATAAAAACCATTGGGATTCGGACGGTCAAGAATCAGTAAGGTTTTGTTGTTTTCGGCAACAGCTTCCATCACATAATGTAAAGTGGAAATATAAGTATAAAAACGCGCACCAACATCTTGAATATCAAATATCAAAATATCAATATTTTGTAAATCTTTTGCATAAGGTTTTTTGCTTTTTCCATAAAGAGAAATAACGGGAAGTTTGGTTTTCTCATCAAACCCGCTTTGAATATTAGCGCCGGCTTCGGTATTTCCACGAAAACCATGTTCGGGACAAAACAGTTTGACAATATTTACATCCAACTGTAACAGTGTGTCTAAAAGATGCGTTTGTCCAACCACTGAGGTTTGATTGGCAACTAATCCTACACGTTTTCCTTGCAAAAAAGGAAGGTATTCACTGATTTGTTCTGCACCGGTTTCTATTTTTTGCGAAAAGGATAACTGATTAAAAATGAAAATAGTGAGAATTAAGGAGAGGATTTTTTTCATGCTAAATTAAAGTGTTTCAATTACAGGATAATAACGTTTTCTTTTTTGATTCATTATTTATTCAACAGCAAAAATAACCTTTTTTTATTTTTTAGTATTTATAGTGGTTGAAAAATTGTTGTTAATGGGAAATTTACACGAACTTTGCAGTATAAAAATTTTATAGGTTTATGTCTTTTAAAACAGTTGTGCTTTCCTGTTTTCCTCATTCGCCAACGCAAAATCAGTTGCAGGCTTTGGAAGCTTTGTCCTCTTTTTTCAAAGCCAAGGAAGAAAAACCTGTTTTTGTACTGAAAGGTTATGCAGGAACAGGAAAAACCAGCTTGATGGCTGCTCTGACGCAAACATTGGCACAGTATAATGTTCCCACAATATTGATGGCGCCGACAGGACGTGCTGCAAAAGTTTTTTCGAATTATACAGGAAAAAGGGCTTACACGATCCACAAACGGATTTATTATACCCAGCGCGACCCTTTAGGCAATTTTACCATGAGGTTGCAGGAAAACAAATTGTCGAATGCCGTAATTATTGTCGATGAGGCATCCATGATTCCCGATTCGAGCAAAGCAAGTGAAAACCTTTTCAGCAAGCGGCGTTTGTTGGAAGATTTGTTGGCATTTGTTTTTAATGGAAAAAATTGCCGTTTGATTTTGGTGGGCGATACCGCCCAGTTACCACCCGTTGGAGAGGATTTTAGCCCTGCATTAGATAAAACGTTTTTGCAAAGGAATTTTTCTTTAAATATTCATGAGTTTGAATTGACGGAAGTAGTTCGCCAGCAGCAGGAATCAGGGATATTGCACAATGCAACCTCTTTGCGGCAAAAAATTGCCAAAAACAACATAAAACCTCCTTTTTTCAAATTACAAAATTTCCCTGATATTCACAGTGTTTCGTCTGCCGAATTGGAAGAACTTTTGATTACAGCCTTTTCGGGAAATAATATGGAGGAAAGTGTGGTCATTTGCCGCACGAATAAACGAGCGAATCTATTCAACAAGGAAATCAGGTACCGGATTTTGTACCGTGAGCATGAAATTTCCACAGGCGATTACATTATGGTAGTCAAGAACAACTATTTTTGGACGCAACCCACTTCTGACATAAGTTTTATTGCCAATGGCGATATTGCCGAAATCCATAGGATTCAAAAATATGAGAATATTTACGGTTTTCGCTTTATTGATGTGAGTTTGCGTTTTGTGGATTATCCCGAAAGCCCTTTGGTGGAATGCAAACTGTTGTTGAATGCCTTGGATAGCGAAAATCCCTCTTTGTCCTATAACGAAACAAAGCTTCTTTTCGAAGAAATAATAAAAGATTATGAAGATATTCCGAATATGCGTGAACGGGTTCAAAAGGTAAAAGAGTCGCCCTATTTTAATGCTTTGCAGGTGAAATTCGCTTATGCGCTCACTTGCCACAAAACCCAAGGCGGGCAATGGAAAAATGTGTTTATAGACCAAGGTTTTTTTACCGACGAGATGTTGAATATTGAGTATTTGCGATGGCTCTACACTGCAATTACCCGTTCTTCAGAAAAAGTTTATCTTTTGAATTTTAAGGAAAGCCTTTTTAATTAAGTCCCATTAAAATGGTAAAATCAAATATAATTTCACAAAAAAGTTGTTATTTTGTAACGTGGAATTTTTCAGAACAAAACAAAATTAACTAACAGAAAATGAGAAGAAATTATTTAATTATGGCTTTGGGGGCAACATTTTTATTGTTAGCATCCTGCAATCAAAAGAAACAAAATCAAGCTATGGAAAATACATCATGTTTGGATTTATCTAATTTGGATACTACAATAAGTTGTAAACAAGATTTTTATGCTTATGCCAATGGCGGTTGGTTAAAGAACAACCCTTTGACGGATGAACATTCCCGTTATGGAACTTTTGGCAAATTGGATGAGCAAAATGCGGAACAAATACGCTCTTTGATTGAAGAATTATCTAAAACCGCTCAAAAATCGGGCAGCGTGGGACAAAAAATTGCCGATTTTTATAAAACCGGTATGGATTCGGCGCGATTGGCAAAAGAAGGCATCAGCCCTATTTCCAGCGACTTAAAAGCCATTGAAAATATTAAAACAAAAGACGAAGCCAAAACCCAAATAGCAGAATTACATAAAAATGGTATTCCTGTGCTTTTTGCTATAGCGGTTTCGCCCGACGAAAAAAACAGCGAAATGAACATGGTCGGGATTTACCAAGGCGGCTTGGGGATGAATGACCGTGATGATTATTTAAAGCAAGACCCTAGAAGCAAAGAAATTCAATCGGAATATGTAAAACATATCGAAAAAATGTTTCAA
>JAVBMO010000086.1:0-6449 GCA_031552355.1 Bacteroidales bacterium
GAAATGACATTGATCTTTTCGTTCCATTCTTTGTACAAAGGCATCAATGCTTCGAATTGGGAAATTTGAAGGGGAGTGAGGCCTGGAAAATATTTTTGGATAATGTGCATAGAAACTGTTTTCAAATTTTTCGCAAAGATAATCGAAAAAGCTTTATTTTTGCGCAATGATTGAGATTTATATAATAAAACTTTGTGATGCAAAAACATTGGCTTCTTCCCAAATAGAGCCTTTGTTGGATTTGTTACCCCAAGAACAAAAGGTGAAATATTCGGGAAAATCGATAAATCTCGTGCAAATGAGTTCTTTGATTGCCGCTGCAACTGTACAAAAAACGGCAAAGGAAAAACTGGGAAATACAACCCCAATAACAATTTCTTATGCAGAACAAGGGAAGCCGTTTTTCAAAGATTTTCCCAATTTTCAGTTCAATATTTCTCATTCAAAGGAGTTCGTTTGTGTAGCTGTTTCGAGCCAAGCCATTGGCGTGGATATAGAAAAAAATCGTCGTTGCAAAGAGGAAATTGTGCGCCGGTTTTTGCATCCGCAAGAAGAATCCGACATTTTATCTGTGGAATTGGGTGAAGCCCGGAATCGTTACTTTACGCAGGTTTGGTCGTTGAAAGAAAGTTATGTAAAGTACAATGGGAAAGGAATTTCCAATCAATTTAAAGATTTTTTTGTGCAAATTCAAGAAAATGGCGAAGTAAAAAGTTCGCTCGATTTGGAAGGCGTAAGATTTTTTCCGTTTACCTGCTTTGAGGATTATCAGTTAAGCGTTTGCACAAACAGCGAATGGGAGCAAATTCCGTTTTTTCTTACCAAATTGAAAAAAGATTTTTTGGCTGACCTGAACTCATTTCAACTCTGCGAGTAAAATGGAAACGTCCGTAGCTTTTATGGAATGAATGCATTCACAATTCATTGTTTTTTTGCATTTTTTGCAATTTTTTTCTGTAACCAAAACTTTGGCGTTTTCGCCTACCGGCGCCCATCTTCCGGGGTGCATGGGCTTTATCGGCGGATAAATGCCGATGGCCAATTTCCCCAAAGCGGCAGCAATATGCAAAGGGCCTGTGCTGCAAGCCACTAAAGCATCTGCGGCACCAATAACGGAAATCAATTCGGTCAAGGAAATTTTTCCGCTCAAATCTTTGACAAAAGGGTAGGGGTGTACTAATTTTTCCCTGAAAAGCTGTCCTTCTTCTTCGGTTCCGGTCAAAAGGATATTGAATTTTTCTTGTGGAAGCAATTCAATTAGCGAAGCATAGTTATCCAAGCCCCATTCCCGTGCGCTTCCTTTCGATTTTGGGTGAAGGATAATATTTTTCTTTTCCGTTTCAATAAACGCTTTTAGGGAATCAGGAAGTCCTTTTGCCGAAAAGCCATAATACGCAGGAAGGTGCGAAATACTAGGTGTTGACTCAAGATTTTTTATCAGTTTCAGATTCAGCTGGCTTTCGTGGAGTGATGATTTTTTACGCGAAAGTTTCATCAAGTTATTGCAATAAAGCCAATGAAACCAACGGTTTCGAGTACCGGTACGTAAAGAAATATCGGCCAATTTGGCCAATTTGGCAATTTCTTTTTTAGGGAAAATATGAATGATTTCATCAATTTTCAACTGCTTCAAAAAATCAATTTGGGCTTTTGGCGACAATTCTTTCAGTTCTGTCCAATTCAAAAAAGTATCTACATAAGCGCAGCTTTCAATAACGGATTGCGTGTATTTTTGTCCTAAGAAATAGATTTTGCAGAGAGGATACATTTTCTTCAACATACCTGCCACAGGCAAACTTAAAACCACATCGCCGATACTGTCTGTCCGGCTCAGAAGAAATATTTTGGCTTTTTTTGTCATATTGCAGGGTGTTTTAAGGTAGCATTATACTGGAGTAAAATCTTTTTCAGGGATTTAGAAGCTTCCGGTTTTATATTTTGATGGTATGCTGAAAGGGAAACTCAAACTGTTTTCGAACTGGATACCAGAATATTCAATGGAAATAGAAATGGCATTTCCATTCATGCCGGTGCTCAGTTTCAGCAAAGAAGACATTAATTGATTGCCGACAATCGTAAAATTTGAATACAGGGCGTGTAATTCGGCTGCCTTTCCGCTGACTTTCAAATGGTTTTCTATGATTTTTTTGTTTGCCGGATCCACAAGCATCATTTGTTGCAAAGTGTTTTTGAAAAGAAATTTGCAGTTGTCCAAAGTTTTTCTGTTTTCAAATTGAAACAGCCAAAGCTTGTTGTCGGTTTGTTTTTTCAACGCTTGATTGTCGAAACAGGCAAAGTCGTTGCCCAGCAAAAGCGATTGCAAAATATTGAAATTAATGTCAAATCCAATCATTTTCGACAAATCGGAATAACTTCCCAAAAGACATTCGCTTTGAAATTTGTTCAGAAAGAAAACTGAATCGGGCGTAGCTTTCACGCGCCCCAGTTCCAATCCGAATTTCGAGAGAGAAAGCCAAAGAATACTGTCGTTTTTTATGCGGATTTGCCCCTGCAAATTATAGCCGTCGTATTCCACCGTTACTTTCGAACTAAGATATGAAAAATCGAGGTTCACCGGGGCTTCAGCAAAAGTTTCTTTGATTGTGCCTTCTGTGGTGGTCGGTTTTGTGCTTTTGCAGGAAAAGAAAAGCAATAAAACCATTGTCAATGGGAAAAACCAAAATCTATTTTGTAGGCAAAAGAACTTCATCAGAGATTTGTTTTTACTTTAGTTCAGCGCTTATTTGTTGAAGCTTCCCGTTCAATTCAGGCGAAACTCCACCGGCTTTTTCAGCTTTTTGCCAAGCGTCTTTTGCTTTTGCTTTTTCGCCCATGGCATAATGAATATCCCCACGATGTTCCCAAAGAACGCCGCTGGGCGTTTTTTCTATTTGGCAAGCTTTTTCTATGTAGTCAAGGGCATCTTTGTAGCGTTTACTTTTGTATAAAACCCATGCGTAAGTATCTAAAAATGTTGGGTTCTTGGGCTCTGCAACCAATGTTTTTTTCGATATTTTTTCGGCTTCGCTTAAATTTGTGTTCCGTTCAGCCAAATAATAAGCATAATTATTCATAACGATATAATTATCAGGATTTAGAGTCAGTGTCTTGAGCATGTATTCATCACTTTTTGCAAAATTCTTTTGTTTGAAATAGCAATCAGCCATGCCGGAATAGAAAAGGGTTAGCACTTCAGTATTTCCAAGCACCCAACGGACACCCTTTTGATAGTATTCCAAAGCTTCGTTGCATTGGTTTTTTGAAGTGAGGTAATTGGCATAAATATAATAAGGGAACGGTTGTGCCGGAAATAAATTCAAAACCCGTTGGATATCGGTTTTCAGAAGCGCGCCATTGTCCATTTGCATTTCGCAGAAAAGCAAAACTTCCCAAGTTTCATAATGACTGCTGTCTAATTGAATGCTTTTTTGCAAAACACTCAATGCTTCGGGGTATTTCTCTTTTCTGTAAAGGAAATCGCCATAGATTGGAAGCAATTTGGGATTTTCGGGATAAAGTGAAGCCAACGTTTGAGTAAGGTCAAAAGTATAATCCACCTGATTTTTGTAGAAATCCTCTATGGAATAAAAAGCTACTAAAACCTGTAATTTGGTGTCTTCTTCCAAGTAAGGATTTTGAAATCCGCTTTTCAAGCTTTCATAGGCTTTTTTATTGTCTTTTTTCTTCTTGTAAAGTTCTGCCAATGAAATATCTATATATTTATCCAAAGGGTCTTCTTTCTTGATTTGAAGATAAACCTTCCTCGCCTTGTTATACTTCTTTTGCTGCATATACATTTCGGCCAAAATAGCCTTGTAGCGCTTTTCGGCAGGGAAAGCTTTAGCAAGTTTTTGTATTTCTTTGGTTGCTTTTTTGGGTTTGCCGCATGCAAGCCAAATTTGTTGTTTCTTCAACGAAGTTTCTTCGTTAATACCTACGCGTTTTTCCCATTTGTTGAAAACTTTAACGGCCTCTTTTTCTTGTTTGGCCAATAGCAAGGCTTTTGCCCATTCGTCATAATATTCTTGTTGTGAAGGATTTCGCTCTGCCAAAGTTTGGTAAATTTCGCAGGCTTTCTTGTGCTGTGCCAATTGTTGATACATGCCTGCCAATTGAATAAGATACCAATCATTTGACGGGTCTAATTCGGCTGCTTTCAGGTTCGATTTCAATGCCAACTGAACTTGGCTTTTCACAAAATACAAAGTGGACAATTCATAATAAGCTGCTGAATAGTTGGAATCCCTTGATATTACTTGCTCAAGTAATTTTATGGCGGGGTCAACATTTCCCAATTCAATTTCTTTAACGGCATCTATAAAAAGGGCGTCGGTTTCCAATTGCGCCATTGTGAATTCCTTTCCCTGCTTCCGTTGAAAAGGATTTTCCTTTTGAGGAATGGTGTCGCCAAGTGGTGAAAATATAGTGGTTTTATTTGCTTGCAGAGAAAGGCTGCACAAAGCAAACAAGGAAATAATAAGGATTTTCTGCATACAGAATAAGCTTTTTAAATAAGTTTTGAATTCCAAAAGTACTAAAATTAAAGATATTTAACGATTTTATGACGTGTTTATTTTTATGAATACCTGAATTAAAAAGGAAATTTTCTTTTAATGAAGGGTAATTAGCACCATTTCCGATTGTGTGCCAATCCTGAAAGGAGGCCCCCAAATGCCTAATCCGGAACTTACATATATATGTGTGTTGCCTTTTTGTTTGTAGCCATAACCGACTTCATACATTTTTTCAATAATATAATTGAAAGGCCACAATTGACCGTTGTGCGTATGTCCCGACAAATGCAAGTCAATATTTTGTTTTTCGCTTTCGCCCAAATGATAAGGCTGATGATCTAATAATACAATGGGTAAATTTTTGTCGGCAGATTTCACCAATTCGGCAAGTGGCTTTCTCCTGGAATTGGTTTTGTCATCGCGGCCAATAAGCAGAAACTCATTATTGATATTGACAACCGTATCCCTCAAAAATTTGATTTGGCTGCGCGTCGCAATATAATCGGAAATTTCGGCAATGCCACCCATAAAATCGTGATTTCCGGGAACTGCATAAAAACCCAAAGGGGCATGAATGGCGTTCAATGCTTCCAATAAATGTTTTGACTTTACGGGTTTCAGGCTTCTGTCGAATAAATCGCCGGCACAAAGCACCAGATCCGGTTGCAGCTCATTTATCTGATTCACATATTTTTGTATCATTGATTTCCCAATCACATACCCCATGTGTAAATCGCTGAACATAAGTATTTTCACCGGCTTTGAAATGCTGTGTTCTTTCTGTGTTTTAATGTCAAGTTTTACCACAGCCGGTTTGCGAAAATGCAGATTTCCTATTAATAGTATTAAAGAAATGCAAAAGAAAACGCCTGCAAAAACAAAGGCTTTTGCCACTCCATAGTTTTCTGAGATTGACTTTGGGAAAAAAGGAAAAAGATAATTCGCCAAACGAACAAGGTCGAAAACAAGACAACTCAAAAGACCGAAAAGCAAACCACCAAGCCAAACAAAGGCAATATTTTGCAAAGTCCAATTTGCCCAAAATGGCAACAGGCTTTCAAGAAACATTCCAGCCAAAAACGACAAAGCGCTAAAAGTGAAGATACAAAACACAATAATTCTCACATGAGGAATGGCGCTCAGGGCTTGCCATGTTCTTGCTAATACATAACTGTTGGCCAAAAGGTAAACAGCGGAAATAATTACTGCAAATAAAATAAATTTAGGATTCATTTGAATTTTGGTACTTTTAAAAATAGAATAACGGAATAAATGCGCTAAAATATATTGATTTTTAATTTTTTAGGCTAAAAACTTCTTCAAAGCGTTTTAAAATCAAAAGGCAAAGGTCAATAAAATACAGGAAATCTGCAATAAAGAAAGAACAAGATTTTGAAAATAGAACATATATAAATATCGTTGAACAATATTAATGAAAGAGAGTTTATAAAAACGTACCAAAATATAAAAATCATGGCATTATTAAAAAAAGGAGATAAAGCTCCCGATTTTTCGGGAAGAGCTCAAACAGGCGAAGAAATTCAGTTAAGCGCATTCAAAGGTAAAAAAGTGCTTCTCTATTTTTATCCCAAGGACAGCACGCCCGGCTGTACGGCTGAAGCCTGCAATCTGCGCGACAACTATTCCGTTTTTCTTCAGAAAGGCATCGCAATTATAGGTGTTAGTGCCGATAGTGAAAAATCTCACGGCAAATTTGCTGAAAAAAATTCGATTCCTTTTCCTCTGATTGCCGATAAGGAAAAAGAAATTTGTGAAAAATACGGAGTTTGGGGAGAAAAGAAATTTATGGGGAAAACGTATATGGGAATTTTTAGAACAACGTATTTGATAGATGAACAGGGAGTTATCATAAATGTGTTTGAAAAAGTGGATACCAAAAATCATACAGAACAGATACTTGAAGCACTTGAAAAA
>JAVBMO010000069.1:0-43930 GCA_031552355.1 Bacteroidales bacterium
TTGATTGTGAATACCACGCCTTTGGGGATGTTTCCTAAAACGGAAGAATGCCCGCCAATTCCTTATCAATATTTAACTTCAACACATCTTTGCTACGACCTTGTTTACAACCCTTTGGAAACGCTTTTCCTGAAAAAAGCCAAACAACAAGGCGCAGATATTAAAAACGGGTTGGAAATGCTGCACCTGCAAGCCGACGCTGCTTGGGAAATTTATTTAATTGAAAATTGAGAATTGAAAGTGGAGAATTAAACAGCCTTTCAATTTGAAAATAAGAAAATAAAAGGCATAAAACCTTTGTGTTCTTTGTGAAATCCCTTTGATCTCTTTGCGGTTTCTCTGTGTAATTGAAAGTGGAAATGTTTGGCTAAAGCCGTTTAGTTCGGTTTATATTTTAGCCCGTTGCTTAAAAGCAACGGCAATGAATGATGTTGTTTCTAAATTTAAAACAGTTACTAAGATTATTTGATAGTACGGGTTGGAAGTTTGATAATACGGTAAGAGACTGTATGAAAATTATTGCCATCTGCTTTAACTGACGGATTTTTTGAGTTATGAACAACATTTTTGGGGCTTTAGAGGTTGTCTAAATTTTCCTGAAATAAACACAAATGAAAAAGATGCCGCAACTACGTTGCTTTTAAATCAATACATTCATATTCTACAAAGATGTCGCCACGCTGTGGCTTAAAAGCGGCAGAGCCGCGTAATCTTTGTAGCAAATCATAAAATCTACATTTATCAAAGCCACATAGCGGCGATATCTTGAAATATATAAATTGCATAACGAAATTTAAACAACCTCTAAGCGAAGTGCAACTTGTGGGTTAGCCACCAACGCGGGGTTATTGCCTGAAAGGCAAGACTGACAAGAATACGTCTTGCCTTACAGGCAACAATTAATTCTATTTTAGCGACCTACGGTTGAAAATTAGGCTTTTCAAGCCTTTGAAAATATTTTTGTTATGTACTAATTCCAAATTTAGTAAATGTGTTCTTTCGTAAGTCTCCTTTGATGGCCTTTGTAATAAAACTTTTGATTTTTTGAATAGCCGTATTCTAAAATCATATACATATATATGTATAGTGAAATAACAGTAGAATGCAACAAAATGATAGAACAGTGCCAAATCCCTTTATTAACATTGGCTTAAAGAATTTGTAGTACAAAAAATTTCTTCACATTGCCCACTGTAAATTTTAACATTTGTTTTTTTAGGAAAAATATTATAATTTTGTGCCATGTTAGAAATCCAAACCAAACATAATTTTCTATCCTTGGCTTTCAATTTTTCTATGTTGAAAAATATTGCTGATTTTAGCATTTTTTCACTAAAGAAATTTGGCGGTTTGGAATATTTTACTAACACACACACACACACACACACACACACACACCGCGACCGGTGCTCGCGCGCGTCAAGTTAGCCTTTTTCAGGCAATTAAAAAAACTTCCTCTACTTTTTTTGCATTATTTTCGTTCTGCCTCAGGATGCAAAATACTGCTGACTTTTCTATTTATTCAGCATTTGTTTTCCTTAACAAAAGGCACGGTCAAAGGCACGGTCAAAGGCATAAGGGTTAAAGGCTTTGGCAGCGAAGCCTTTTCCTTGGCCGTGTTTTTTGCCTTGTATTCATCAACAAATAATCGAAATCTAATAACCAGTTCAACACTTAAACATTAAACATCATGTTAGATTACACTTTAGTAGAAAATCTACTGACCCCGGCACCGGACGACTACATGGCTCAGCCTGTGAATGTGCGTTCTTATACCAACGAAGAAATTGCCGAGCGCATTTTGAAGCTTGGCGCAGGTTTAACCAAATCCGATGTTTTGTCGGTGCTCGAAGCCTATGGCGAAGTAATTGCCAATATAGTGGCCGATGGTGGCGCAATAAACACCACGCTTTTTAATGCACACCCAAGTGTAGCAGGTGTTTTTGAAGGTGCAATGGATAATTTCGATTCTAAACGCCACCGTGTGAAACTGAACCTTTCGCAAGGTGTTTTGCTGCGCGATGCTTTGGCAAAAGTAAAAACCCAAAAGGTGCAGGTAGCCGAACCTCTGCCTTGCATTTTGGAAGTAAAAGACATTGTGAGCGGCGTGGTAAATGAAATGCTGACTCCCGGCGGAGTAATACAGATTACAGGCAGCCGCCTGAAGTTTTTACCCGAACAAGCCGATAACGGCATTTTCCTGATTCACCAAGATAGTAATACTCATTTCCAAGTCTCTGTAATTGCGGACAACAAACCCGCACGCTTGATTGCCATGCTCCCAATAGGCCTTGCGGCAGGAAGTTATACTTTGGAAGTTCGTACAAGCTATTCTACGGCAGGAAAACCTGCAAAAACTCTGAAAACAGGACAGTTTCACAAGCCTTTGACTGTATAGCATTCCTATAACGAGGCTTAGAGACTCCTTCTAACTACCGTTAGATGTTCTTTCTAACGATGCTTAGAGGGAGTTTCTACAATAAGAGGCGATAAAACGTCTCCGTTGAACTTGCTAAGTTTAATTTATCAAACATAGGCTTTGCCTGTAAAACGCTGACTAGTTCTAAAGGAAAACAGCCATTTACAAGGGCTAAAATGTAAAAGGCTATTCCCAAATCAGGAATTTGGGTATGTTTAAAACGGAAATACATTTCTGCTTAACAGAGGTAAAAGTGGCTATTATTGAAGAGAGTTAAGAACTGAAGGATTGAGGGACTGAAGGATTGAAAAGACGAAAGCATCGCACAGCACGGTAAACTAACTGTCTCGGGCAGAGTTTTAAGTTGTTTTGAATAATGAGTGATTTCATTGCCGTCGTGCTTTAGCCGACGGTATCAAAAGATGAAATTCTATTTTCGGCTTTAGCCTAAATTGTAAAACAGATTTGGCTAAAGCCGGATAGTCTCTAGCTCATTTGAATCCGTTGCTTAAAAGCAAGGGCAATGAGGGAACCCTGTTCTTCAGGGGGCTTTAAAAGTTTTGAAAACAGGTGGGGAAGTAGAAAACTAATGAAGAATGAATAATGGGCAAGCGGATTAATTTGAAAGGGAAATGCTTTACACCTTACAAATCTTTTATCCAAATAATAAATATAAAAAATAAAGCAGGCAAACAATGTAAACAAAAAATCTAAAGAAGAAAACCTGAGCGTGAAACAGATTTTAAAGAAGTTCAATGGATTAAGACATTTTTTTGTACCGGCATTAGATGTAGTTACATGGTGCATGGCAAAACTATTGAAATTTCTTTTTAAGCTGTTAAGCCCTGTGGGCTCACAAATGTCTTCTTTAGTAAGGAAAATAGAAAAACCAAATAACCCCAAAAACAAAAAACAATGAAACAGAAAAATTACAAATTGCGAAGCAGGAATATCCTGAAAAGCTTAGCGCTTTTTTGCCTTTGCTTCTTTTTTGCCTTTACGGCAAAATCTCAAACCGATTGTTATTCGGCCATAAGCCTTTCGGGGGCTACGCCGGACATTACAGCAAACCATTCCGGTTTATCGAGCGTTTATGTCTGGTATACGTTTACTCCGGCAAGCGGGCAAAGCGGTGTTTATACAGCAAGCACCTGTGGAAAAACAACCTACGACACAGAAATAATCATCTATGAAGGGACTTCTTGTGGTGATTTCGTAGAAAGAGCCTATTCCGCCGATGCCGGTTGTAACGATGGAAGTCATCAAAGTAAAGCTTCTTTTTTTGCTGAAGAAGGCAAAACCTATTATTTTAAATGGTGGAACCGTTCAGGGCAGTATAACTATGAATGGGATTTAACAGTCACAGGTGTATCTATAGGTGGCGATTCCTGTTCAAGAGCCTTGCCATTGGCCGGCCCTTCCGAAGATCTTTGCGCTTATTTTTCAGGAGATGGTCAAACCCAGCAATGGTATAGCTTCACCCCCACAGAAAAAGGTCTCTATAAAGTAAGCAATTGTGGAAATAGTATCAGTCCCCCTTTTCTTTTAACTCTGGTTATCTCTGAAGGAACATGCGATTCGAAAACAATAATTAAAGAAGGAACAACATGTAGTAATGGAAATACAGCTATATTTACAGCCGAAGCAGGTACAACCTATCTTATTGCCTGGTGGGGGTATACTGAATTCTTTTATTGGAGTTTAAGCGAAGTGAACTCTACCGGATTGTTTTGCGAAAAAGCGATAGTAATTACAGAGCCTTCTGATAATATTTTCGCCAATTGTACACCATCCAATTCTGAACAATGGTATAGTTTTACCCCTTCGGAAAGCGGAACCTACAGGGCCAGTAATTGCGCAAGCAGCAGTAATTCTTCTTCTTATTTATATATTAATGCCGGAACATGCGATGCACAAACACAAATTGCAGAAGGGCAGAGATGTGACTATTCTTCTGATAAAAAAACAGCTACCTTTGCGGCCCAGGCAGGAACCACATACTATATTCTTTGGAATTCGAACGATCCTTTTAACTGGAGTTTAAGTAAAGTGGATTCCACAGGATTGTCTTGCCAAAAATCGATAGTAATTACAGAGCCTTCTGATAATATTACCGCTAATTGTACGTCATTCGGCTCCAGTCAATGGTATAGTTTTACCCCTTCGGAAAGCGGAACCTACAGGGCAAGCAATTGCGCAAGCAGCAGTAATTCTTCTTCTTATTTATATATTAATGCCGGAACATGTGGGGCACAAACACAAATTGCAGAAGGGCAGAGCTGTGACTATTCTTATAATACAGAAACAGCTACCTTTACAGCCCAGGCAGGAACCACATACTATATTCACTGGAATTCGTACAATCCTTTTAACTGGAGTTTAAGTAAAGTGGATCCCACAGGATTGTATTGCGAAACTCCTATAGAGATTACAGAACTTTCTGACAGTATTCCAGCACCTCACTCCACCAAAGAAACTAACTATATTTGGTACCATTATACACCCACAAGCGCGGGATATTATACCATTGTTAATAATACTGACAACTCTTCACTCTATTTCTATACAGGAAATTGTGATCATTTATCTGATTTGGGTTCAATTTCGTACTATTCTTCTGATCGTAAATCCACCTTTTACCTTGCGGCGAATCAATCTTTTTATGTGAAAAGCGAAAACTACAACTATTATTCAAGAACGGATTCCCAATGGGAATTCCGCAGGGAGAATGATCCTGTCGGCCTGCTTTGCGAAATAGCGATTGATTGTGGTGTGGCTAATAATATTGCTGCCAATTTTGCTACTAAAAAAACACAATCGCTTTGGTATAAATTCGCTCCCACCGAAACCGGAGTTTATACCCTAAATGCTAACAGACAAAACTATTTTTATGTTTCCGAAGGCAGTTGTACAGATAAGAGGTTTGTTACCAATGGAGATTCATTGGTTTCTTTTACCGGAGAAAGCGGAAAAACTTATTATATAGAGTTTTTCCAAGCTAAGCCCCAAGCTCAAAATATTCAATGGAATCTGCAAAAAGAAACAACATCGCAACAGGGATGGGTATGCGAAAACCCTATAGTGCTTACCAATACCTCGGAAGACGTTTTGGCCAACCATGCAGGATTAAAGCGGACGGCTATCTGGTATAGCTTTACACCTACAGCCACACAAACAGGGATCTATAAATTCACTACCTGCGGAAAAACAACAGAAAGCGTTTATTTTGAAGTATATGATGGCAATTGCGCCAGCAAAAACGGTATAGATTATTTTGACTCGTACCAATGTTCAAGTTCCTCCCGGAAATTTGGAAGTTTTAGGGCAGAAGCCGGAAAAACCTATTATTTCTTAGCCTTTACATACGGAAACATGAACAACTACAATTGGTCTTTTACCCAAATGGATACCACCGGCCGCGACTGCGCAGCGCCGATTGTGCTGACAGATGTTCAAAACGATATAGCAGTGCCACATGCCGAAAAGGAAAGCGCGAATCTTTGGTACGCTTTTACTCCTAAAAGCAGTGGGTATTACCAGGCAAGCAATATTGGAAAAGTTTCGGGCAACTATTATTCTGCACGCTCCCTGAATATTTATGCCGGTTCCTGCAATAATAGGATTTCCATAGGAGAATTAAAGCAGTCTTATTCAAACGGCCAATCCGATTTCTTTTATGCCGAAGCCGGAAAAACCTATTATATTAACTGGTATTTGGATCTTACTTATTATGATTATAATTATACTTATACATGGGATTTGAAAGCTGTTAATCCGGAAGGTTTAAGCTGCAAAAACCCTATAGTGTTAAGCGGAGTGTCCGAAAATATCCTTGCCGACCATTCAGGCAAGAATACAGAAACCTTATATTACAGCTTTACCCCCACGGAATCGGGAGTTTATACAGCAAGTTCCTGCGGAAAAACAACAGAGGATACTTATCTGGAAATTTCTAAAGGGAGCTGCGGAAATGATATTATTGGTTCTTCTGATTATAATTGTAACCAACAAAGCCTATATAGCTTTTATGCAGAGGCAGGCACAACCTACCAATTAATCTGGGCGAATCATCGTAATTTAAACAGCTACAGTTGGGACTTGTCAAAAGAAGCCAATACTGCAGGGCTCTATTGCCAAAATGCTATCCCATTGTCTGATACGTCAAGCAATATAATGGTAGAGAAGTCAACTATACGCGATTCATATTGCTGGTATGCTTTTACTCCTAAAAAATCAGCATATTATGGCACTAATATGCCGTATGCATTGATTTATAAAAATTGCGGTGATTTGAATCCAATGCCATCTCCCAATGCTTTTTATGGCGAAGCAGGCACCATTTATTATATTCGTTTAAACGCTTCTACCTTCTATACTTATACATGGCAACTTTATGAGGCAAGCAAGCCCTCTTCGTTCATAGCTTTCCGTATAGTGGATTATTATGGGTATGATTATTCTTCTTTTGATTTTGATTCATGGGATCTGATTCATAATTACTCAGCATCCTTATATATTGAATCCACTCCCTCCGGAAGTTCTTATAAAAGCCTGTCGTGGGAGAGTTTAAACCCTGCTGTTGCCACTGTAAACAATGGCGTGGTTAGCCCTGTTTCAGCCGGATCCACCTATGTAGTGGCGACTATGGTTACCGAGAATGCGGTATTAAAAGATTCCTGCCTGATATCGGTTTCTTCCGAAAACCTGACAAGCCTCAGCATTTCCAACAAAACGCTTGCCTTAACAGAAGGAAAAACCTCATTGCTTACAGCCACTATTTTACCAACAAATGTAGGTGATGATTCCAAAACTGTAACATGGCAAAGTACAAATAACGCTATAGCCACCATAACCAATGGCGTGGTAGTAGCGCTAAAAGAAGGAACCGCGAAAATAATGGTTACGGCTAATAGTAATAAGAATTTGAAAGACAGTTGTGTGGTAACCGTAACCAAAAGCAGTGTTAATATCCCGGTAACAGGTGTTGGCGTATCGCCCAAAACCATGTCGATGAACGTAAATGCTGAATATACAATTACCGCGGCAGTGATGCCTTTTAATGCCAGCAACAAAACGGTTACATGGGCAAGCGATAACCAGTCTGTAGCCACTGTGGATGCGGCAGGAAAAGTAAGTGCGAAAAGCAAAGGAACAGCCCGTATTATTGCCACCACACAAGAGGGGAATTTCAAAGACACTTGCATGCTTACAGTTGGCCAGCCTGCCACAGGCATCAGCTTGAAAAAAGCGACGACTATTCTTATAGGAAATCAGGAACAATTGGTAGCTAATCTGTTACCTACCAATGCAGACAATACTTATGTGTATTGGTATTCTAATAATTCTACTGTAGCGGATGTTAATTCTACCGGTTTGATTACAGCTACGGGCATAGGGACAGCCCTTATTTATGCAGAAATTAGTGTAAATGGCTCATGGGTTTATGATACCTGCAAAGTAACGGTTGCCAATACAGCCGTTGCGGTAAGCGGAGTAAGTCTGAATAAAACAAACCTTTCTTTAAAAGCTACCCAGGAAGAACAGCTTACGGCAAGCATTACACCGGAGACTGCCACGAACCAAAATATAAGGTGGAGCAGCAGCGATACCAATATTGTAAGGGTTAGAAATGGACATTTATATGCAAAAGTCAAAGGAATAGTCACCATTACAGTCACCACAGAGGATGGTAACAAAACAGCCTCTTGTGTGGTAACGGTAATACAGCCAGTAACAAATGTTACTTTATCACCTCAAACGCTTAGCTTAGCCGAAGGTGAAACAGGATCACTTGTTGCTAATGTCCTTCCTGCCAATGCGGACAATAAAAATATAAGCTGGAGTAGCAGCGATACCAATATTGCAAAAGTAAATTCATCAGGGAATATAACAGCTATCAAAGAAGGAACGGCAACCATAACCGTAACTACAGCAGATGGTGGCTACACGGCAACATGTGTTGTTACTGTAAGCCCAACCACCGGTATAGAAGAAGCGGAGGCTGAAGAAGCCACTTTTGTAGTGTATCCGAACCCGGTTATTAATGGACAATTGACAATTGAAACAGGCCCCCAAACCCCCAAAGGGGGCATTAAAGACGGCATCCAACTTTTTGACCTTGTGGGTAAATTGGTAGGCTCTTTTGCCATTACCGGCGAAAAAACCGAAATCAACATCGGCCATTTGCCGAGTGGAACGTATGTGGTGAAAGTGGGAACAGAAACCGTAAAAGTCATCAAACGATGAAAAATGAAATAATACCTGCCTTTCAAGCCCCCTTTGGGGGTTGGGGGGCTTGTTTGCCGAGTGGAACGTATGTAGTGAAGGTAGGAACAGAAACTGCCAAAGTTACTAAACGATGAAAAATGAAGTGACAAACCAATCCTGCCTTTCAAGCCCCTTTGGGGGTTGGGGAGCTGGTTTTGGACCCTCTATTGAGCTTAGGTTGCCTACCTAAGCTCAATTTATTGTAAATAGGCTTTGCCTAAAAAACCGCTGAACAGAATCTGCAAATTTGGTTCTAAAGAAAAGCAGCCATTTACAAGGGCCAAAATGTAAAGGGCTATTTTAAAAATAGGAATTTGGGAATTGGCGAGAGCTTTACTTGGTGTGAAACCCGCATTATCCAAGATAATTAATATAAAACTCAAACAAATAAAAGACAAATGAACACAAAACAATTTTTTAAGAATGCAGCTTTGCTGCTTATGATGGCAACGCCTGTATTATTCACAGCTTGCAGCAAAGACAACGAAAACAACGGTGACAATGGCAACCCAAACACCGAAATACCGGGCGGGAAACGGGTAGCCAAAATAATATTCGACAATAGGGAATGGATTTTCGATTACGACAAGCAAGGCAGAATAGTAAGCTGGAAAATTGATTACTTAGAAGAAGAAAATGATAAATACGATGAGTTTATAAAAATAGAATATCAGGCAGATGGCTCTATAAAATATTCGGAAGGCGACTACAGTATTATAGAAAAATTGAATGCAGCAGGCTATGTAGAATCCTCTACAATGATATCTGAAAGTGGACAGGAATGCAAATGGATCTATTTCTACAATGAGGATAACACTCTTAAACAAGCAAAGGGCAAACAGGATATGGTATTTGTGGATGAAGAAGAGAATTTCTCCGATGTGGAACTTGAATTCACCTACAACTATTCTTGGACAGATGGAAATATTACCGCTTTAAATTCCCAAACGGTATGGACGACTGGTATTAGAGGTTACAATGATATGGAAATGGCGGCCATAAGCTATTCCGATAAACTTAATAACAGCAATCTTGATTTGAGCTTATTTCTGAATCCGGAATTACTACGTAACTACGGCTATGGCTCTATCTTCGGCTTTACTGGAAAGAAATGCAAAAATCTGCCAAGCAAAACCGTGAGAACTTACAATGGAAATGAATTCATTTATGAATTTTCCTACCTTTTCGATAGCGATGGCTATTTAATCCAAGCGGTTACGTCAAGAGGCTATACCTATACCGTAGAGTACGTAAAATAATGAATAGAAATCTAAAATAAAAGACAAATGAACACAAAACAATTTTTTAAGAATACAGCTTTGCTGCTACTGCTGGCCATACCTTTGCTATGGCAAAAAGAAGTAAAAGCACAAGGAGCAAGCTGCGAAACTGCAAGAATATTAATGGATACATCCAGTAATATTGCAGCTAAGAATGGTGATAACTGGTATGTTTTCACCCCCACACAGGCACAAAAAGGAACTTATAGGGTTCAAACAAATGATAATATGCCTATTTATGTATGTAACACATGCAATGAAGAGTCTTTTACCTATCTGAATTCCGGTTCTTTGTTTTATGCCGAAGCGGAAAAAACTTATTATTTTCGGTACTATAATATTTCCGGAACAAACCAAATATGGCAATTGAGCAGAGTGCCTAATGTTGAAGGCTTACTTTGCCAAACACCCATAGAAATCCCGGCATTATCCAATGCTATTGCTGCCAATTTTGCCACAAAACAAACCTCAAGGTTTTGGTATCGTTTTACTCCTTCTACTGCAGGCTATTACCGCGCAAGCAATTGTGGGAAAACAGGGACTCGTTCTTCAATTGACATACAAAGTGGAAATTGCGACAGTTTGGTTTATGTAGGTACCGGTAATATGTGTGAGTATCATTGGAAAAGCGATGTTTTATTTTATGGAGAAGCAGGCAAACCGTATTTGATTTATATAAACCAGACTCAGAACCCTTATGAGTACCCTGCCGACTACACTTGGGAACTGCGCAAGGAAGATAGCCCTGAAGGTTTATCTTGCCAAACTCCTATTGAAATCGCCTCTACATCGAATAACATTCCTGCTAACCATGCGACCAAACAAGTGAAAGAATTATGGTACAAATTTACGCCAACCCAATCAGGGGTTTACACAGCAAGCAGCTGCGGAAAATCCGACTATACTTCTATGAGTGTGTATGACTCTTGCGGACAATACACGACAGAAGAGGCTATTTGTGCTACCTCATTCAATGCCCAGGCAGGTAAAACATACTACATCGTCAATAGGGGGAGTGGGGATTATACATGGAGCTTGCACTTGGGAAACAATCCCGAAGGCTTGATTTGCCAAAGCGCTATTGTCCTTACCGATACCTCAAACAATATTTTGGCAAATCATACTGATAAACAAAGCCCCGTACTATGGTATCGTTTTGCACCTACAGCTGCCCAAGAGGGTGAATACAGCCTCACCAATTGTGGAAAAACCTCAGATACGACCCAGGTCTTTATATATGAAGGAATTTCGTGTGATGATAAAACGTCTAAAGGTTCCTATACCAATACTTACTGTGATATTGAGTATTACACAGAAACTTCTTTTTATGCAGAACCCGGAAAAACCTATTATATCCAATGGCTTAACCAAAATGGGGTGAACAATTACCATTGGTCTTTTACCAAAAAAGATACCCGTGGAAAATACTGCATCACTCCCGTTGAACTAAAAGATACCATGAGTAATATTCCTATTAACCGTTGGTACACCTTTAGTCCAAAACAAAGTGGCTATTATGTGGCAAGTGATTATGGAAAAAACGCATATAATACACATCTTACGAATGTCCATATTTCCACAGGCACTTGTAATGAACTTGTTTCTGTAGGGAATATTATGCATAAAGATGAGCTTGGCATTGCATCTGTATTTTATGCAGAAGTCGGAAAAACCTATACAATTAACTGGATAAGCTATTTTATAGATTCGCATTGGGATTTGTATCAGATAAGTAATACCGAAGGTTTAACATGCAACAGCTCTATTGCAATTAGTGGCGTATCGGACAATATTGCAGCTGATCATGCGGGAAAACAAAGTCCTATCTTATGGTATCGTTTCACACCCACAGAATCGGGAGAATATATTGTCAGTTCATGCAACAAAACCACACATAAAACCTATTTGACTGTATTTAGCGGTACATGTACAGATCTGTCTGAAATAAGCTCGTCTTCTAATTATTGCGAAAACCAAAGCCGTATTGCATTCACTGCTCAAGCCAATCAAACGTATTACTTTAGATGGATAAACGATGACGGATCTTATAGCTACAATTGGTCATTGTCCAAAAACAATGATACGGAAGGTAGGTTATGCGAAACACCTATTGTATTGACCGATACTTCAAGCAATATAAAATATCTTAGTAATAATCCTACTTTATGGTACTCATTTACACCTACTGCCACGCAGGAAGGAGTTTATAAAATTTTAGAATCCGGAGGAGTTTATGTAGAACTATACACAGGCTCTTGTGGAAATTTGAATAATGTATTCAACAATAAAGAACTTGTGTCGCTGGGAACAAATATTTTTTATGCAGAAGCCGGAAAAACATATTATTTCAATTGCGAAAAACAAATGGAAGGAGGATTATGGGGCCTGAGTAAGGTGGATAATCCAGAAGCTTTAACTTGTCAAACAGCCAAAGAAGTTACAAACGTAACAGATGACATTAGCCTTATTAACGTAGGATATAATTGGTTCGTTTTTACCCCAAATACCAATCAAGAAGGTATTTATAAAATAAAATGGAGTAGACGAGAACTTGATTATAGAGTTTACACAGGCTCTTGCAATAATTTAGAGAAAATTATAGATCGTACAGAAGAACCCTTTTATGTTGAAGCAGGAAAAACGTATTATGTAAAAGGCTTTGGTGGAAAAATGGACACATGGAGTTTAGTAAAAGAAACCCAAACTTTAGAGGGTAAAGTTTGCCAAACAGCAATAACTATCACCTATTTTGGTGAATCCTATATTATAAGTTCCTATTCAAAAGAGGAATCCTGGTATAGCTTTACACCCACTAAAACAGCTTATTACACTGTTGCATCACCCTGTGGTAGTGGTGTTTATGATGGCGAATGCAGCACTTTGAATGAAATAGTAAATATCTCACGGGAACCTTTCAATTCTATATCAGACATAGCGTCGAAATCAACCTTCTATGGGCTAAGTGGAAAAACTTATTACATTCATCTTAATAATCTCTCTGAAGGTTTTGATGCTATAAGCGGAATTTTTGGTAGCTATCCATGGCTACTTTTAGAAGAAAGCAATCCCGAATTTGCTACTACGCTTTCTTTGGAAAAGCATAACCTCAGCTTGACTTTGAATGAAGAACAGACTTTGTGGTACTCCGCAAACGGATTGTATGCAAATCCTACATGGGTAAGTCGCAATACAGCCATTGCCACCGTTTCGGAAGGGAAAGTAATTGCTAAAGCATCAGGACAAACCTATATTGTATTCAGTGTAAACGCAGGTGGAACCATTTTAAAAGATAGCTGCCTGGTAACGGTAACAGCAATAAATGTAAATACCAATTGCCAAGCTGCCATTACTATTACCGATACGTTAAATTGTGCGGTTTCTCAAACAGAACAGGAAGTGTGGTATAAGTTTACGCCTACAGCAGAACAGGAAGGGGTTTACTCAATAGGGGGGGATATACTAAGTATGACCGGTCCTTGTGCATTGGTATTTGAAGTGTTCAGCGGAAATTGCACAAAAATGAGTCAAATTACAAGTACTATATGTCTGTATGAGCCTGGAGACCTAGGCCAAGCTCCTTTTTATGCGGAATCAGGAAAAACGTATTATTTAAAATGCGAACAAGCAGGGATTGTTAGTGAGGCTAATAAAATAAATTATACATGGCAACTCGCCAAGGTAAATAATCCCCAATTTGCTACGGCTATAACTATGGAAGATAGCCGTAGTTTAAATGTGAATGGCGAATGTATTGTGAGCTGTTCTGTCAGTGACGGCGTTTATTATAATCCTGTCTGGCTAAGCCGCAATCCTGACATTGCCACCGTTTCCGAAACAGGAAAAGTAACTGCCAAAGCGCCGGGACAAACTTATATTGTATTCAGTGTAAACGCAGGGGAAACTATCTTAAAGGATAGCTGCTTGGTAACGGTAACCGAAGCTTTTGTCAAAGTTTCTGGCATTACTTTATCTGCAAAAAGCTTGGCCATGAAGGTGGATAGCGTAAGCATGCTTACCGCTACGGTTTTACCTGCCAATGCCACCAATAAAAATATAAGTTGGGCGAGTACCAACACCGGTATTGCTACGGTAAACAATGGTGTGGTAACGGCAAAAGCTATTGGAACGGTCTATGTTATCGCCACCACCCAAGACGGAAACTTTAAAGACACTTGTGCGCTAACGGTAACATCCAATGCTATTGCTGTTTCCGGTATTACGTTATCTGCAAAAAACTTAGCCCTAAAGGTGGATAGCGTAAGCACCCTTACTGCTACAATTACACCAAGTAATGCCACCAATAAAAATATAAGTTGGGCGAGTACCAACACCGGTATCGCTACGGTAAACAATGGTGTGGTAACGGCAAAAGCTATTGGAACGGTCTATGTTATCGCCACCACCCAAGACGGAAACTTTAAAGACACTTGTGCGTTAACGGTAACATCCAATACTATTGCTGTTTCCAGCATTACTTTATCTGCACAAAGTTTGGCGTTGAAGGTGGATAGCGTAAGCACCCTTACCGCTACGGTTTTACCCGCCAATGCCACCAATAAAAATATAAGTTGGGCGAGTGCCAACACCGGCATTGCTACGGTAAACAATGGTGCTGTAAAAGCTAAAGCAACAGGTACTGCTTATATCATTGCCACTGCAGAAGATGGTGGGTATAAAGATACTTGTGTGGTAACAGTTACAGAATCACAAAAAGAAATTGTTATTATTCCTGAAGTAACTTCTATTGTTATCAGTTGGGAAAAAGAACAGGGAGCACAAAACTATGTGCTTATTGTTTATAGCGACTTGGCAAGAACCCAGGAAGTAGCCCGCTTCGAGTTCGATGCTTCTGGCAATTTGCTTACCAAAGCACCGTTTACCCATACCGTAACCGGACTTACTTCTGAAACACAGTACTATTATTCGCTTACTGCCTACAATGCAGAAGAGGAAGAAATCAGAACGTTTGAGGGCGGTTTTACCACCCTTAAAACCACAGGCATAGAAGAAGCAGATGCAGAGGAAGCAACTTTTGTGGTGTATCCGAACCCTACCTACAGTGGAAAGTTGACAATTGAAAGTGGAGAATTAACAGCTCAACAACTCAACAATTCAACAATTCAACTTTTTGACCTTGTGGGTAAATTGGTAGGCACCTTTGCCATTACTGGCGAAAAAACTGAAATCAACATCGGCCATTTGCCAAGTGGAACGTATGTGGTGAAAGTGGGAACAGAAACCGTAAAAGTCATCAAGAAATAAATTAGGCGAAAAGTACAGGGAGTTAGGCTAAGATTCTGCCTTTCTCCCTGTATTTTATAAAACCTATCCGACTTCAAAAATCATATAAAAACCCTCTCTTGTTATAAAGTAAGTGTGTTTTTTGTAACTTATTCATATAAATTTTAACAATTTGTATTTTATATTGAAAAAAACTCTAAATTTGCCACATGTTAGTATCCCAAACCAAACATAATTTTATATCTATTATTTCCTGTGTCCCATGGTTTAAAAAGAAGTCTTATTCTCATAACTTTTTTTTATCTGCAAAAACCGATGGCGTAACACAACATTTGCATTGGTTTCTTTCTAAAACCAATATACTTATAGTCCTTACTTTCTTGGCAGGATGTGGCAACGCTGAAAAACAAATCAATATTTCCACAAAAGATATAGCCGAAGGCGATTTGGTTTTCAGAAAAGGGAATGGAACAAAGTCGCGAGTGGTTTTAGGCACAGACCCCAACGGAATGTATAGTCATGTTGGCATTGTGGTTAAAGTAGATTCCTCTTTAAAAATAATACACATTACGCCCGACGAACGGGAAAATGGAGAGACCGAGGATAGGATAAAAATAGAAACATTCGAACAATTTTTCGCTCCCGATAAATCTGAAAAAGGGATTGTTTTGCACTGGACAGATTCATTAACTACTGCTCATAATGCTGCCACTCAGGCCATTGAATATTACAACAAACAGGTGCTGTTCGACCATGATTATAATTTGCAAGATTCCACACAAATGTATTGTACCGAATTGGTTTGGCGATGTTATCAAAAAGCAGGAAAAGATATAAGCGAGGGGAGGCGCAGCGAAGTAAAAAAGTTCCCTATGTTCTCCGGAACCTATATTTTCCCCTCAGATATATATGTAAACAAAAATTTTAAACCACGCTTAGAGCTTTAAATACATTTATTAACAACCAAAAAAAGAAAGAACATGAAAAGAAAAAACACAACCTTAGTAGTATTAGTAAGCATGATATTAACTTTTATGTTTGTAGCTTGCAGTGGCAAAAGTCCTGCCGATATTGAAATGTCTATGTGGAAACAAGTACAAAAAGGCAATTATGAAGATGCCATGGAAATTTTAGTAAAAAATTCCATGCGTTCAGAAGACGATACCCCTGAAAAGCAGAGAGAGGTCGTTACAATGTTTGCCGAAAAAGTAAAAGCCTCGTGTGAAGAAAAGGGGGGGATAAAAGATATTAAGCTGCTCGAGGAGTCTATTAGCGAAGATGGGAATACAGCTCTTGTAACCCTTGAAATTACCTACAAAAATGGAAGCACCAAAGAGGAGCGTAGTAAATACAAAAAAGTTGATGGAGATTGGAAAATAGATATGTCGAAATAAATAGTCGGTTTGCCAAGGTTTCCGATGTTAAAATTCAAATTATTATCACAATTATAATTAAATAGAGATGAACCATAAAATAAAACAGACATTATTACTGATTTTTTGTTTGTTCTTTTTGTTTTCGTGCAAGAATAACCAAAATACACAAATAAATGATGCCTATCTGGATGAAATAGATTTCTTTAAGATTGAGGGCGAAATGATTTATTACCCTTTCGTCGCTTTGCAAAATGTGAAAACCGATTGGGGAAAGTTAGGTTTGAGGGGAAAAGTGAAAAGCATGAAAGTAAATGAGAGTACATATTATTTTCATGAAAATGGAACCATTGACAGGATAGAATTTCACAATCAAGACTACTCTTCGGTAGACTATTTTATTTACAATAAAAAAGGACAATTAAGCCTTGTTAAAAGCAGTAGATTGGTCTCAATAAACGGTAAAAAAGAAAACCATATAGATAGTACCGTTTATAAATACAAAGAGGATGGTATGTTAGAAAATGCTGTTTATTCAAAAAATGGAATCATTCATTCAATAAACTCTTCGGAATTGTCAATAGCCTCATCAAAATATGATGCAACAGGACAATTAATTTTATTTGATACAACAGGTGCTAACTATCACTATAAATATAGTGAACAGGGCAGGTGTATTGAGAAAAAATACGACAGTCCCGGAATGGATGGTGTTGAGCATATTACATGCAGCTACATGTATAACGAAAATCGAGATATTATAAAAGAAGTGAGGCATACGATATATGAATTGGATTCATATATCAACGAACCTGATGAAACCTATTCCAAAGAAAGCACCTACTCTTATATTTATGATGAACACAAAAACTGGGTAGAACGCACTGAATCCGGAAATAAAATAAGTACAAAAAGAACTTTTGAATATTATCCAAATTAAAAACAAAATATGATGAAAATCAAGAATATTTTTAAAATATCTACCTTAGCTTTAATAGTTGTATTTAGCACAAGCGTATCAGCACAAAGCTTTTTTGATAAAATGAACAAAGCTTTGGATAATGCAAATAAATCCATTGATAAAGCCCTTGATGCAACAGACAAAGCTTTAGGTACGGACAAAAAGTCGCAAGAGCCAAGCAAAACCCCAAAAACCGACTCTAAACCGGCTAATACTCCGTCAACAAATCAATCTCAATCACCAAATACACAAAGTAATACCAATAAAACGACTCCTGCTACTTCACAAACACCTCAAGTCATTTCACCTCACATAACTTCCAAAACAAAAATCATTGAGGTGTATAATGCAAAAGATGTAGTAGTTACAGACTTTTCGAACAATGTATGTTTTGTTCGTGATAATAAAACGAAGAATTGGGCAATAGTTGATACATTGGGTAATTTTATAACGGATTATAAATTCAATTTTTCCATTTATGAAGATGTTCCCTATTTTAGCAACAATGTATGTGTGATTTCCGGCAGCTTAAACGGATATAAAAACGGAGTAGTATTGATAAATACAAAAGGTGAAGTAATAAAACATTTGCCCGATATCAGTAAACTTTCCAACTTTACAGATGGTGTCGCCACTGGTTTTTTGAGTGTGCTTGATAAAAAGAATTCTACAACCTATAAAAATGTTTACATAACAAAGATTGTTTATCTCAATACGAAGGGAGAAACTATCTTTCCTGATTTATCGGTAGTAGTGCCGGATAGAAGTACCCTTAAACCTTCTCTTTCGTACAGAAACGGCTTGGCTATTTATTATGATTATCAAAAAAACAAATGGGGCTACATTAATAACAGTGGAAAAATTATAATTCCTGCAATCTACAATGATGTGCATAGCTTTAGTGAGGGGCTTGCAGCTGTACAAAACAATGAAGGGTTATGGGGGTATATTGACGTTACAGGAAAGACCAAAATTAATTTCAGTTATTCAAATGAGCCTACCAATTTCTCAGAAGGTATTGCACTTATAAAGAAGCGGTCAGAAGACCATGCACCTTATTGTATGATTGATACAACAGGAAAAATAATACTTCAAAACATTGATAACGCAACACCATTCCTCAATGGGAAAGCCTATATAGATTTGATATTGCCAAATGAACAATATATAGCTCATGTATTAGTAGATAGGAACTTTAAAATAATAAAAAGACTTGATGATAAATTTAATAAAAAGTTTGGTGCTTACGGGCTTGCCTTTTCTAATGAATTTATATATTTTAATCCCTATTATGGAATTCATGTAATTACAGAATTTGGAGATATTCTTATGGATGGGCTTGATTCCTATTTTTATTGTGGTAGAGCTCGGTGTAGATATACTGAAGATCGATCTAAAAAGCGCACTTATGGTTTTATCAACACAAAAGGAGAGTTGGTATTTTACTTTAAAGAACCTGAATTTTAATCGTATTTAAGATAAAAATCAATCAATTTAATAATTAACAAACAAAAAAATCAAATTACAATGAAAAAGACAATTTTAACAATTGCAATTGCTGCTTTGTGCAGCTTTTCGGCTTCGGCCAAAATTTGGAGAGTAAACAACGCCGGCATACCTGCCGATTACACTTCGCTTCAAGATGCCCTAACCGCCATTCCGGCAGGTGACACCATTTATTTGGAAGGCTCGCCTAATACCTATGCACTGCCTACTTCAATAACCAAAAAGGTAACGATTGTAGGTCCAGGATATTTTCTTGATGAAAACCCTAATACTTTGGAAAATAAATCAACAGCTACAGTAAAAGGTAATGTAACTCTTTTAGCAGCCGGTATTACCTGGGAAGGTCTCGTGCATGATGGGTCTTTATATATAGGCGCTGATAATATTATGGTTCGTAAATGTTACTTGGAAGATATTTATGCAAATGATAATAATTCTAGTGTAACAAAACAAATTAACAATACCATTGTAACACAATGCTACATAGCAGACGCTTTAGGTTCTGGTTATAATGATGCATTTTATAATGCTGTTATTACAAATAATATCTTTCCAAGTTATGGTATCAGATATTTTTATAATTCTTTGATAGAAAATAATACATTGACTACAACATATTCTATTTATGGCATACTTAATTGTAGTGGTAGTACTATCAAGAATAATATAGTCGGAACGATTTCAAACAACACAAGTTGTAATATATCCAATAATTTTACTACTGCCGGAACCGCCGATTATATCACCGGTAGCAATCTTTCTACCGATGGTAAATATCAATTAGCAACTACTTCCGGCGCCCGTACTGCCGGAACCAATGGCTCGGAATGCGGCGCTTTTGGCGGCGCTTCGCCTTATGTGTTGTCGGGTTTGCCTTCTACCCCTCATATTTACGAAATAGATGCTCCCAATGCAGCTTCTGCAGCAAGCGGACTAAAAGTAACTTTGAAAATTGGAACAGAGAAGTAACAATGAATGATGAACGCAAAACGATGAACATTTCTAATTGAAAATTTATAATAAACCTTATTCAATTATTCATTCGTTCAAACTTCATTCGTTTTAAAATATTAGCAATAAATAATCATAAGCCTTTTGTACACCTAAATAGTAGGGTGATATTGAAAAAGTCCCGGTAAAATAAAAAATCCGATTTCTTTCCCTTTCGGGAAAAATGAAAAAGGAGCTGGGATTTAGGGGGCTTTTAAAATTTTAATTATGAAGAAAATATTAATATTGTTCTGCTTGCTGTGTACAGTGTCATTTGTTCATGCACAAGTGCAGCGGGTGGAATATTTTTTCGATACCGACCCTGGCTATGGCAATGGAATAGATGCAGGTACGGCAACCGCACTGCCAAGTAGCCTGGACAGATTCTATGAAACCGTAACATTCAATGCCTCGTTGGAAACTCTTTCCGATGGGTTTCATACCTTGTTTGTTAGGGCAGAAAATTCAAAAGGCTGGTCGCAAACACAATTCCGTCCGTTTGTAAAAACCACTTTGCCCAAAGAATTAAGTAATGAAGTAGCTTATATAGAGTATTTCATTGATGCCGACCCTGGTTACCACAATGCAAAACCAATAGATTTGGCGGCAAATACAGGTACTTACACAATCAATGCACCTTTAGATTTGTTATCCGACGGATTTCATACCTTTTGTGTGCGGGCGCAAAATAAATACGGAAAATGGTCGCAGGTAATGTACCGTTCATTTGTAAAGGCAACTTTACCCAAAGAAATTAGCCACGAAATTGCTTATGTGGAATACTTTTTTGACACTGACCCTGGCTATGGTAAAGGTGTAGTCGCCGATTCGGTTATAAATACCGGCATGTACTATATGGATGCTCCTGTTGAAACACTAATGGAGGGTTTTCATACTTTGTATGTACGGGCGCAAAATAAATACGGGAAATGGTCGCAAGTGATGCACCGTTCGTTTGTAAAAACAGAGTTAGCGCCCAGTGAGTATGTGTATATAGAATATTTTATTGACACAGATCCGGGCAGAGCAAAGGGTGCATCGGTTCCTTTTACCAAAGGTTCTATGGAAATTGATTTTACAGCCGTACTCACAGGCATTGAGGCCGGCAACCATTTGCTAAGCATACGGGGGGAAAACAAAAACCATGAATGGATGGATATGGGAACACATGCTTTTACCGTGTTGAATGACACCACAGGAATAGACCAAATCGAAGATTTATCAGTGCTTGTGGTTTATCCGAATCCTGTAAGTGATTTGCTTTTTATCAAAAATGAATCTTTACGAATAGATTATGTGGAACTGATAGATATAAACGGTAATCTATTAAAAACTGTCATGGGTAAAAATAATTCCATTTTACAATTATCTCTTGCCGATAAACCAACAGGTGTTTATTTAGTCAGAATTTACACAAACAAGCAAACAAAAACAGTAAAGGTTATTAAACAGTAATCTCTTTATTTTTGTACAGGAAGGTCTCTCAGATTCAAGTATTCTGAGAGGCCTTTTTATTAAATTTTCTCCCGACTAAAGTTCAAAAGCGAAAAGAATTTCCATGTATTTCCTTACAAAAATGCTCACACAATTTTCTCTTTCACGTCCAAAGCTTCGCGCAAGCCATTTCCAACAAGCATAAATGCCAATACCAAAAGCATGATGGCCAATCCGGGAAGGATGGCAAGATAGGCCGAATCCAAAATAATATAGGCATAATTTTCTTTTAGCATGGCGCCCCAGGAAACCATGGGAGGTTGAACACCAATTCCCAAGAAACTCAATCCGGCTTCCAGCAAAATGGCCGAAGCAAAATTCGAAGCAGTAATCACAATTATCGGCCCCATGATATTGGGCAAAATATGGCGAAAAATAATTCTTTGTGTTTTGTATCCCAAAGCCTTTGCCGACTCCACAAATTCTTTTTCCTTGATACTCAAAACCTGTCCGCGTACCACACGGGCAATATCAACCCACATGGTTAGCCCCACAGCGATAAAAACCTGCCAAAAGCCTTTGCCCAAGGCAAAGGTAATGGCAATTACCAACAAAATGGTAGGAATAGACCACACCACATTGATAAACCACATAATGACGGCATCGACCCATTTGCTATAGTACGCAGCCAAAGCCCCTAAAGAAATGCCTATCAACAAAGCAATGACAATGGCAATAAACCCTACCGACAAGCTTACCCGTGTGCCTATCAACAACTGGCTCAAAACATCGCGTCCATACTTGTCGCTGCCTAACCAAAATCGTTTTTCTTTCAAATGTTTTTTCTGAACAATGGTTTTTAGTTCTGTTATAGTTTTCTGCTGTTTTACGCCAGAAACATCCACAAAGGAAATATTATCCCCTGACCTTTGGATGGTTTTTGTACTTTGTAAAGGAAAGGCAATTTCCGCCAAATGAAACCGTTTCCATTCGCCATTGTTGGGAACATCGCCCGTATAAGTTTCCACAAAGAGGGAGTCGCCATGAAATTCGTACTTATAAATCGGATACACATCATCTTTCAAAGGCTTTCCATACAACATCTTGACAAAAAAAGATGTCTTTGCAGGAACTTCATTTTTGCTGACATACAAAAACAAATTTTTTGTCAAAGGTTTTTGGGTGGTCAATTCAAGGTACTGCTGATTGCAATAGGGCGTAGAATCAGGCGTAATCAAGTATCCGAGTATAGCCACCAAGGTAAAAAGGGCTATCATCAACAACCCAAGCATGGCCATTTTGTTTTTCCTGAATTTTTTCCAAACAACAGAATTCAACGAAATGCTTTCTGTTGTGTAATATTCTTTTCGACGAAAAAACTTCATAACTTGGCTTTCTCTATTAAACTGGTTCTTTCTGCAAAGTTAAGATTTTATTCAGAAATCAACAAAAGAGGCAAAAGGCGCAGAACTAAAGACCAAAGGGAACTGCCTCACAATAAAAAAAACCGCTTGTGTAAATATAACGTACAAGCGGTTTTTATGTCGCGTAGCGACAGCATTCTCAATTGAAATTAGAACCGTCTTTTCGGCTTTCCTTTATCTTTGTCTCTTGGTTTTTCTTTACGACGATCTCTGTCATCCCCTGCCCTGCTTCCACGATTTCTATCGCTGCTACCAGAACTGCTTCCCGAACGCCTGTTTTTATTAGCTACTTCCACACCAAAACGTTTTCCACGGTAATTGGCTTTTTGGAAAGCATCCAATACATCTTTCACATGCTGGTCAGAAATTTCGATATAAGAAATCTCATCCTGAATATCAATTTTGCCAATGGCAATATCACGGTTTCTTGTAAAATCGTTTATCATTCCTATTAACCGCTGAGGAACAATTTTATCCTTGTAACCCAATCCGAATGCTATGCGGGTAAATTTCCCACCACTTCTTCTTGGTGAACGTTCCCTATCGCCACGCTCTCCCCTATCCCGTCTTTCGCCTCTGTCTCCCCTATCTCTTTTATCCGAATGCCCTTCTGCTTTTTCGTCCACATTCAAATCCTTAGCATCACGGTAATAATCCAAAAAGCGGTTAAACTCAACAGAAACCACTCTTTTTATCAATTCGTCTTTGCTCATAAATTCCAATCTCTTGGAAATTACAGGAAAATATTCTTGGATTTCCGTTTCATTCAAATCCACATTTTCTATATTCTCTATTACCTTGAAAAGTTGTTTCTTACAAACTTCTTCTCCCGTAGGAATATGCATTTGAGTAAACTTTGTATTGATTTTCTTTTCTATCTGAAAGATTTTATGCTTGTCGCGAGCGCCCAAAATAGCTATCGAAATCCCCTGCTTATCGGCACGGCCGGTTCTTCCGCTTCGGTGGGTATATTGTTCCACATCATCAGGAAGATTATAATTAATAACATGGGTCAAGTTATTCACGTCCAAACCCCTTGCAGCCACATCGGTAGCCACCAAAATTTGAATATTTCTCAAACGGAAACGGCTCATCACATAGTCGCGTTGCGCCTGTGACAAATCACCATGCAAAGCGTCGGCATTGTAACCATCGCGCATCAATTCTGCTGCTACTTCCTGCGTATCCATTTTTGTACGGCAGAAAATAATGGAATAAATATCGGGATAAAAATCCACAATCCTTTTTAACGCTAAATAACGTGAACGGGGTTGTGTCAAACAATAGAAATGACGAATATTCTGTGAACTTGAATTCTTCTCGCCTATGGTAATTTCCACAGGGTCGTTCATATAGTTTTTGGCAATTGCAGCAATCTCTTTCGACATGGTTGCCGAAAACAACAAGGTTTGTCTGTCGGAAGACGCTCTTTCCAAAATAGCATCCAAATCGTCTTTGAATCCCATATTTAACATTTCGTCCGCTTCGTCCAAAACCAAACGTTGCAAATTACTTAAATTAATATTGCCGCGTTTCAACAAATCCAACATACGGCCGGGTGTGGCTACAATAATTTTAGCGCCTTTCAGCAATGCTTTTTGCTGCATTTCGATACTTGCACCGCCATAAACCGGAACAACGGTAACTTGCGGAATATATTTAGAATAAACCGACAAATCGTTTGCAATCTGGATACACAATTCGCGTGTCGGCGACAAAACCAATGCTTCGGTGTCTTTGTTCGTCAAATCCAATTTTTGGATAATGGGAATACCAAATGCGGCCGTTTTTCCGGTTCCGGTTTGCGCCAAGGCAACCATATCGGTCTCTGATGAAAAAAGTATGGGCAATACTTCTGCCTGTACAGGCATTGGACGTTCAAATCCAAGTTCGGTAATAGCCTGCAAAATGCGGCTATCAACCTCTAAATCTTTAAATGTTATCATGAAAAACTTTTTTGCCCTGACAAAGGGCGTAAAACAATTATTTAATTCTCTTTAAATTGAAGGGTGTAAAACACACTGTCTTCTTTTCTATCCCACCTTTCCTTCAAACTCAAAGTTCTTTCTTCAAGAACTTCCCCACAAAAGACAATGCTTTTTAAAGAGAATTTAGAAAAGGGTATAAATAGAACAAAACACTATCAAGTATTTTTGATAGTGTTTTGCAAAATATGACTTAATTTTGACAATCTACAGTATTCAAAAAACGAACTGTCAAAATCAAACTATTCTTCTTTTGCTGTTTCTTCAGCTTGTACTTCTACTGCAGGTTCTACAACTTCAGGAGCTTTTGTCTCTTCTGCAACTACTTCAGTAGCTTTCGAAGCAACAACTTCTTCAGTTTTTTTAGCGCCTGAACGACCCCTACGAGTAGTTTTAGCTTTCTTAGCTGAAAAATCTTTCAACATATTTTCGTTGTAGTCCACCAACTCCATCATACACATTTCTGCATTGTCGCCTTTACGGAAACCTGTTTTCAAGATGCGAGTATAACCACCTGGACGATTTGCTACTTTCTGAGAAACTTCTCTGAACAATTCAGTAACAGCCTCTTTGTTTTGCAAATAGCTGAAAACAATACGTCTTGAGTGAGTAGAATCTACTTTAGAGCGGTTAATCAATGGCTCTACATAAATTTTCAATGCTTTTGCCTTGGCAAGAGTGGTTTCTATGCGTTTGTGCAATATCAAGGAGCTGGCCATATTTGACAACATGGCAATCCTGTGAGCATGAGTTCTTGATAATTTATTTACTTTACAACCGTGTCTCATTTCCTTTATTCTTTATCTAATTTATACTTAGCTACATTCATTCCGAATTCAAGGCTTTTGCTTTTCACCAACTGCTCTAACTCAGTCAATGATTTTTTACCAAAGTTACGGAATTTCAACAAATCGGCCTTATTGATAGCAACCAATTCTCCCAAAGTTTCTACTTCAGCCGCTTTCAAGCAGTTCAATGCACGTACCGACAAATCCATATCTACCAATTTTGTTTTCAACAATTGGCGAATTTGCAATGTATTTTCATCAAATTCTTCAACCACTTGTTTTGCTTCTGCTTCCACAGCAATTTTTTCATCGGAAAACAATGCAAAGTGGTGAATCAAAATTTTAGCAGCTTCTTTCAAAGCTTCTTTTGGATGAATAGATCCGTCTGTTTCAATGTTGAAAATTACCTTTTCGTAGTCCGTTTTTTGTTCTACACGGAAATTGTCAACAATGTATTGTACATTTTTTATGGGCGTATGAATGGAATCTATCAAAATGGTTCCAATTGGTTCATTGCCTTTTCTATTTTCTTCGGCAGGAACATAGCCTCTTCCTTTTTCAATGGTCAATTCTATAACCAATTTCACTGAAGATTCCATGTGGCAGAGCTCAAGCTCAGGATTCAATACTTGGAATCCGTTTAGTTGAGCATTCAAATCTCCTGCTTTAAAAACGTCTTTTGAAGTAACAACGAGTCTTACGCTTTCTCTTTCGCAATCTTCAATTTGACGTTTAAAACGAACTTGTTTCAAGTTCAAAATAATTTCCGATACATCTTCTACCACACCTTGGATGGAAGAAAATTCTTGCTCAACACCTTCAATATGAAGGGACGTGATTGCAAATCCTTCCAAAGAAGATAACAATATGCGACGTAACGAATTACCGATGGTAACACCATAACCGGGCTCTAATGGACGAAATTCGAACGATCCGCGAAAATCATCAGCCTCAAGCATGATTACCTTATTGGGTTTTTGAAAAGCTAATATTGCCATTTTGGTTTCCTTATATTTTGTTGTTTCTAAATTTATTTATTGGGGATAATTGTTTTCAACAATTATTATTTAGAATACAACTCAACGATTAATTGTTCTTTAATATTTTCAGGGATATCTGCTCTTGCAGGGAAAGATACAAATTTACCTTTCATTTGTGCGCCATCCCATTCCAACCATGAAAATTTGTTTACATGACCAGCAAGTGAGTCCACAATAATTTCCAATGATTTTGAACGTTCTCTAACAGAGATGATATCGCCTTCTTTCAAAGAATATGAAGGAATATTTACAACTTGTCCGTTTACGGTAATATGTCTGTGAGAAACCAACTGACGGGCTTGAGAACGAGAACGAGCAATACCTAAACGATATACTACGTTGTCCAAACGAGCTTCGATCAATTGCAACAATACTTCACCGGTTACCCCACCTTTACGCGAAGCATGGTCGAAAATGTTTCTAAATTGTTTTTCTAAAATACCGTAAGTATATTTTGCTTTTTGTTTTTCTTGAAGCTGCAAGCCATACTCCGAAGTTTTTGCACGACGTTTGTTAGCTCCGTGCATTCCAGGAGGATAATTCTTCTTTTCCAATGCTTTGTCTGGTCCAAAGATGGGCTCTCTGAATTTTCTTGCAATCTTACTTTTAGGTCCGGTATATCTGGCCATAAACTTAACTCTATTTTATTTTATACAAATTCTTTAATTACAAATTTTGATAGGCTTATACACGTCTGCGTTTAGGAGGTCTGCAACCGTTGTGTGGTAGTGGTGTAACATCCACAATTTCCATTACTTCAATACCTGAAGTAGCCAATCCTCTAATAGCAGATTCACGTCCTGAACCCGGTCCTTTTACAAAAACTTTTACTTTGCGTAATCCTAAGTCACTAGCAACTTTTGCTGCATTCTCAGATGCTACTTGCGCAGCATAAGGAGTGTTTTTCTTTGACCCTCTGAATCCCATTTTTCCGGCAGAAGACCAAGAAATTACTTGTCCTGCGGAATTGGTCAAAGATATGATAATGTTATTAAATGATGCGGAAATAAAAGCTTTTCCCACAGCATCAATTTTAACAACTCTTTTTTTGGTTGGTTTAGCTGTTTTTGCCATAAATCACTTTTTATCTGTTTTATACGAAAGCCGATTGTTCCAAAGTTGAAAAATATGATCCACAATCGGAAAAATTTATTACTTAGTTGCTTTTTTCTTGTTAGCAACAGTTTTCTTTTTACCCTTACGAGTTCTTGCATTGTTCTTCGTGCTTTGACCTCTCAAAGGAAGACCGATACGATGACGGATGCCTCTGTAACAACCAATGTCCATCAAACGTTTAATGCTCATTTGTACTTCTGAACGCAAAGCACCTTCTACTTTGAATTGGTCGTTAATAATCGTACGGATAGCGTTTTGCTCATCATCCGTCCAGTCACCAACTTTTTTGTTTACATCAATACCAGCTTGAGCCAAAATAAGTTGTGCTGATTTCTTTCCAATGCCATAAATATAGGTTAACCCTATTTCTCCTCGTTTGTTCTTGGGTAAATCAAGACCCGCAATTCTTGCCATACAGTGATCTATTGTATTTTAAAATTAATTCTTAACCTTGTCTTTGTTTATACTTCGGGTTCTTTTTGTTAATTACATAAACCTTCCCTTTTCTACGAACGATTTTACATTCGGGTGAACGTTTTTTCACAGATGCTCTAACTTTCATGTTACGCTTATTTATATATTTTACAAAATTACTTATTTATGTCGATATGTAATGCGGCCTTTTGTTAAATCATAAGGAGACATTTCCACTTGAACTTTATCCCCTGGCAAAATTTTAATATAGTGCATACGCATTTTACCTGAAATATGAGCTATGATCACGTGTCCATTTGCTAATTCAACACGGAACATTGCATTTCCTAAGGATTCAATGACAGTACCATCTAATTGTATCGCCGCTTGTTTTGCCATATATGTACTTTACTTTTCTTCTTCTTTTAAAATCCAAGTGCTTCTATTGGAGCAAAACTTGACAAAATATCCGGTTTTTCTTTTCCTATTGCCACATCATGTTCAAAATGTGCCGAAGGTTTTCTATCCAGAGTCCTGATTGTCCATCCGTCTTTTTCAAAAACTACATTTCTTGTTCCCAAGTTAATCATTGGTTCAATTGCTAAAACCATTCCCTCTTTCAACAAAGGGCCTGAACCTGGTCTTCCATAATTCGGAACATCCGGTTTTTCATGCATTTTAGCACCCAAACCATGTCCACATAATTCGCGAACTACAGTATAACCATGAGACTCAACATAGCTTTGAATGGCATAACTAATATCCCCTACCCTGTTTCCTTCTACACATTTTTCCAACCCCAAATATAAGGATTTTTTTGTTATGTCCAATAACTTTTTTACTTCCAGTGAAATTTCACCTACCCTGAAAGTGTATGCAGAATCGCCTACAAACCCATTCATGTAAGTTCCACAATCTATGGAAACAATATCACCTTCTTTTACAACCTGACTTCCCGGAATCCCGTGCACTACAACATCATTGATTGAAATACACAAAGAAGCAGGAAAACCGCCATATCCTTTAAAAGCAGGAACCGCACCATGAGATCTGATAAATTCTTCTGCAATTTTATCCAAATATGCAGTAGTAACACCAGGCTTCAGATGTTTTCCAACTTCTGCCAAAGTTTCTCCAACAAGCAAAGAACTCTTTCTTAATAACTCTATCTCCTCTTTCGTTTTCAGCTTAATCATTTTCTGTTTCAAGATTATGCTGAAATCGAAGTTCCTCTACCTTTTATACGTCCTGATTTTGTCAAACCATCATAGTGACGCATCAATAAGTGGCTTTCAATTTGTTGCAGAGTATCCAAAATAACCCCTACCAAAATCAACAATGAAGTTCCACCATAAAATTGAGCAAACTGTGAATTAACACCTATCAAGCGAACCAATGCCGGCAAAACAGCTACTAAGGCTAAGAAAATTGACCCCGGCAAGGTTACCTTAGATAAAATTCCGTCCATATATTCTGCCGTTTTCTTTCCTGGTTTAATACCCGGAATAAAACCACCGTTTTTCTTCATGTCATCAGCCATTTGATTTGGATTAATGGCAATTGCCGTATAGAAAAATGTGAAGGCTATAATCATAACGGCAAATACAAAGTTGTACCAAAATCCATTAAAGTCTGAGAATACAGATAAGAATCCCGTCATGCTACTGGTCGATGCAAAGCCTGCTAAAGTTACAGGCACAAACATGATAGCCTGAGCAAAAATAATCGGCATTACTCCGGCTGCATTTACTTTAATTGGAATATACTGACGAACACCGCCATATTGTTTGTTTCCTACAATACGTTTTGCATATTGTACAGGAATTTTACGGGTTCCTTGTACCAACAAAATACAAAGTAAAATAACAACCAACAATATTACTATTTCAACCAAGAACATAATCAAACCACCGCCGGCATCTTCCATTCTTGAGGCAAATTCACCAAACAATGCAAAAGGCAAACGAGCCACAATACCCACCATAATCAACAGTGAAATACCATTACCTAAACCTTTTTCTGTAATACGTTCTCCCAACCACATTACAAATAGAGTTCCTGAAATCAACACAATCACACTGGAAACCCAAAAATAAACACTCGGTTGCAATCCCGTAAACGGATAAAACGCTGAATAATCACCTACCTGATGAAGCATATTAGTAATATATGCAGGTGCTTGAAGCGCTGTAATTGCCACGGTCAAAAAACGTGTCATTTGATTCATTTTACGTCTTCCGCTTTCACCTTCACGTTGCATTTTTTGGAAGTAAGGAACAATCATTACGAACAATTGTACAACGATTGAAGCTGTGATATACGGCATAATACCTAACGCAAATACAGATGCATTTGCAAAGGCACCACCGGAAAACATATTCAATAAACCCAACACACCATCAGCAGATTGAGCTTTCAGGTGTGTTAATTTACTTGGATCAACTCCGGGAAGAACAACATACGAACCTATACGGTAAACTAAAACTAAAGCTAACGTATAGAGAATCCGTTTGCGCAAATCCTCAATGCTCCAAATATTTTTTATGGTTGTTATAAATCTTTTCATCAGAATAATTAAATTGTTGTTGCACTACCACCATTTTGTTCTATAGCTGCTTTAGCTGTAGCTGTAAATGCGTGGGCTGTAACATTAATTTTTGTGGTAAGAGCGCCTCTTCCCAAAATTTTCACTCTGTCATTTGCAGAAACTAAACCGTTTTCTTGCAAAATTGCAGGAGTAACTTCAGTCAATTTTTTAGCTTGAATTAGAGTTTCCAAAGTGTCCAAGTTAATACCGGCATATTCCACTCTGTTACGGTTTTTGAAACCGAATTTAGGAACACGTCTGTACAATGGCATTTGACCACCTTCAAACCCCACTTTTTGTGAGTATCCTGAACGTGATTTAGCTCCTTTATGACCTCTTGTAGAAGTACCGCCTTTTCCGGATCCTTGACCACGACCAATTCTTTTGCTAGTCTTTACTGAACCTTTGGCTGGTTTAAGACAACTTAAATTCATAATCTCTTATTTATTTTTCTGTAAATAACTATTTTTCTTCAATAACAATCAAGTGTTTTACTTTGTCTATCATTCCCAATACTTGAGGAGTACCTTGCACTTCTTTGCTATGATGAATTCTGCGTAACCCCAATGCAGCCAAAGTTTGTTTTTGACGTGCAGTTTGACCTATGCTACTTCTTACTTGTGTTATTTTTAATGTCTTCATTTTTTTCTCTTTATCAGGATTATCCATTAAATACTTTGTCCAAGCTAATACCTCTTAATTGAGCTATTGTAGCAGGATCTTTCATTGCCAACAAGGCATTGATTGTAGCTTTTACCACACTGTGAGGGTTTGAAGAACCTTTAGACTTAGCTAACACATCGGTAACGCCCACACTTTCCAATACAGCACGCATAGCACCCCCTGCAATTACTCCCGTACCGGGAGCTGCCGGTTTCAAGAAAACTTGAGCGCCGCTATATCTACCTGTTTGTTCGTGAGGTACTGTTCCTTTCAAAATAGGAATTTTTACCAAATTTTTCTTAGCATCATCGGCACCTTTAGAAACTGCAGATGCAACCTCTTTGGCTTTTCCCAAACCGTAACCCACTACGCCGTTTTCGTTTCCGATAACAACAATTGCTGAGAAACTGAAAGTTCTACCCCCTTTGGTAACTTTGGTTACTCTTTGGATGCTTACAAGCCTATCCTTAAATTCAATCTCGCTTGACTTTACTCTTTTTACGTTTACGTCTGTCATAACTTCATTAGAATTTTAATCCGTTTTCTCTGGCGCTATCTGCCAATGATTTTATTCTGCCGTGATAAAGATACCCGTTTCTATCAAAAACGACTGTGGCAATGCCATTTTCTCCGGCTCTTTCTGCAATAAGTTTACCTACTTTTGCTGCTATTTCTATTTTGGTTCCTTTGCTTTCAACAGCTTTTTCCAAAGAAGAGGCAGAAACAAGTGTAACACCTTTCACATCGTCTATCAATTGAGCTGAAATTTCTTTATTGCTGCGGAAAACGCTCAATCTAGGACACTCTGCTGTCCCACTTATTTTACTCCGGATTCTGAATTTCAATCCGATTCTTCGTATTTCTTTTTTTGTTGCCATTATTATTTGCAATATTATGATTAGCTATTACTTAGATGATGCAGATTTACCTGCTTTCTTACGTACAACCTCACCCGCAAAACGAATACCTTTTCCTTTGTATGGTTCTGGTTTACGCAAAGAACGGATTTTTGCCGCAACTTGTCCCAATAATTGCTTATCTATTGATTGCATCACAATTACAGGATTTTTACCTTTTTCGTTGATGGTTTCTACCTTAACTTCTTTAGGCAATTCAAAGAAAACGTTGTGTGAAAATCCTAAAGCCAACTCCAACACTTGATCGTTAGCTTGAGCTTTGTAACCAACACCAATTACTTCTTGAGTGGTTTTAAATCCTTCAGAAACGCCTTTTACCATATTTGCTAACAAGGCACGATATAAACCATGCATTGCTCTGTCATGTTTTTGATCAGTTGCTCTTGTCAATGTCAAAAGAGCATTTTCTTTATCAAGTTCAAGCTTGATGCAAGGATCTATTGCTTGTTTTAATTCTCCTAAAGCTCCTTTTACAGTCACTACATTGTCTGCAGAAACAGCAATTTCAACACCTTTAGAAAGTTTTATCGGTAGTTTTCCAATTCTTGACATTTGTTTATCTCCTTAATTTATTCTCAACTTGCTTAGCTAACATAACAAACAACTTCACCGCCTACTTTCATAGTTCTCGCTTCTTTATCTGTCATCAAACCTTTTGATGTAGAAACTATTGCGATTCCTAAGCCATTCAAAACGCGAGGCAATTTTTCCGATTTCACGTAGCGACGCAAGCCCGGACTACTTATTCTTGTTAAAGTAGTAATTGCAGACATTTTGGTTACCGGATGGTATTTCAAAGCTATTTTTATGGTTTGTGGAAATGCTTCTTCCTCAAATTTGTAATTCAAAATATACCCTTTTTCAAAAAGAATTTTTGTAATTTCTTTTTTCATTTTTGAGGCAGGGATTTCAACAACGCGATGTTTGGCCATCACGGCGTTTCTCAAACGAGTCAAATAATCTGCTATTGGGTCTGTTACCATTGTATGAATTTTTTTAAGTCCCTTATAATCTTAATTTTTTACCAGCTGGCTTTCTTTACTCCGGGAATCAAACCGGCCAAAGCCATTTCTCTAAAGTTGATACGAGAAATACCAAATTGACGCATATAACCTTTTGGTCTTCCTGTTAATTTACAACGATTGTGCAAACGAACCGGTGAAGCATTTTTAGGTAATTTTTGCAAAGCTTCATAATCACCTGCTGTTTTCAGCGCTTCTCTTTTTGCTGCATATTTAGCAACCATTCTTTCTCTCTTGCGTTCTCTCGCTTTGATTGATTCTTTTGCCATATCTCTTAGTTGTTATTTTGATTTTTAAAAGGGAAACCAAATTGCTTTAACAATGATAAAGCTTCTTTATCTGTTTTGGCTGTGGTTACAAAGGTAATATCCATTCCTTGGATTTTACTGATTTTATCAATATCAATCTCAGGGAAAATGATTTGTTCTGTAATACCGAAAGTATAATTTCCCCTTCCGTCAAAACCTTTGTCATTGATACCTCTGAAGTCACGGATACGAGGAATAGATACCGAAATAAGACGGTCTAAGAACTCATACATGTGATCACCTCTCAAGGTAACTCTTGCACCAATAGGCATTCCTTTACGAAGTTTGAAGTTAGAAATGTCTTTCTTTGATTTTGTAGGCACTGCTCTTTGGCCTGCAATTAAAGTCATTTCTTCAACACATTGGTCGATAACTTTTTTATCGGCAACGGCTGATTTACCCAAACCTTGGTTCAACGAAATTTTCACCAATTTAGGTGCTTGCATCACACTTGAATAGTTATATTCTTTAACAAGTGCGGGAAGAATTTCTTCCTTATATTTCTTTTTTAATGAGGGTACGTATGTCAGTATTTTATAACCTCCCCTGATTTTTTAGAATAACGAACTAATTTTTGTTTCTTTTCATCTATTCTTCTACCTATGCGTGTAGCATTACCACTGCCATCAACCACCATTAGGTTAGAGATATGAATAGGTGCTTCTTTTTCAACAATACCGCCTTGAGTATTTTTAGCGTTGGGTTTGGTGTGTTTTTTAATTTTGTTCACACCTTCAACAATAGCACGGTTCTTCTCAGGAATAACAAAAAGTACCTTTCCTGATTTTCCACGAGAGTTTCCCGCGATAACCTTCACTGTGTCCCCTTTTTTTACGTGTAATTTCATATCTTTTTTTATATTTTCTTAAATTACAACACTTCAGGTGCTAATGAAACAATTTTCATAAACTGTTTTTCACGCAATTCACGAGCAACAGGTCCAAAAATACGGGTTCCTCTCATTTCCTCGTTTGCATTCAACAAAACAATAGCATTGTCATCGAAGCGGATGTAAGAACCATCGGCACGGCGAACTTCTTTTTTTGTTCTAACCACCACGGCCTTTGAAACAGATCCTTTTTTCACGTTTCCTGAAGGTGATGCATCTTTTATGGCAACAACGACTTTATCTCCTAAAGAAGCATATCTTCTTTTCGTTCCACCAAGCACCCTGATACATAGTGCGCTTTTGGCACCGCTATTATCAGCAACAACTAATCTTGATTCTTGTTGTATCATAATTATTTAGCTCTTTCTATAATTTCAACTAATCTCCAACATTTATTTTTGCTCAACGGCCTTGTTTCCATAATGCGAACTGTGTCGCCTATGTTACAATCATTTTTTTCGTCGTGAGCCATAAATTTTGTACTTTTACGCACAAACTTACCGTACTTTGGATGTTTTACCTTGCGTTCTACACAAATGACAATGGATTTATCCATTTTATTGCTAACAACAAGACCTATTCTTTCTTTTCTTAAATTTCTTTCCATTTCTTTATCTTGGATTAGATTCTATTTTCTTAGGCTTACTTTGACAGTTCGGCAAGTTCTCTCTTACGAATTTCCGTCATCAAACGTGCAATTGTTTTTCTGCTTTGTGTAATTTTATTCGGATTTTCTATGGGCGAAATAGCGTGATTCAATTTCATTTTTCCCAAAAGAGCTTTTTCCCCTTCTAATCTTTCATGTAACTCTGCAACAGAAAGCTGGCTTATAACAAATTCTTGTTTCATTGCATTTATTTATTAAACTTCTTCAACATAATCATTTCTCACAACAAACTTTGTAAGAACAGGTAATTTTTGAGCTGCTAAACGCAAAGCTTCTTTTGCTATTTCCATTGGAACTCCTTCTGCTTCGAAAAGTACTGTTCCCGGATAAATACGAGCAACGAAATACTCAGGTGCTCCTTTTCCTTTACCCATACGAACCTCGTTAGGTTTTTTGGTAATTACTTTATCAGGAAATACACGAATCCAAATTTGTCCTTCACGTTTCATGTAACGAGTTACCGCTTGACGTGCTGCTTCTATCTGACGACCTGTAAGGAAATTCGCTTCCAATGATTTTATTCCGAAAGATCCGAAAGCCAATTGATGACCTCTGCTGGCAACGCCTTTGATTCTTCCTTTTTGCTGTTTTCTATATTTTGTCTTTTTCGGCTGTAACATTGTCCGTAGGTATTAAAATATTATTAACCTCTTTTTGTATTCGTTTTGCGTGCTCCATTTGAAGCAGCTGGTCTTCCACCTGTTTGAGGTGCTCTTGTTTCTTTTACACCACCTACCGAAGAAGGAACAATTTCTCTTTTTCCGTAAACCAAACCTTTGCAAATCCAAACTTTTACTCCAATTCTTCCGTAAGTTGTGTGCGCTTCTGCTTGAGCATAGTCTATATCTGCACGGAAAGTATGTAATGGGGTACGACCTTCTTTGTAATGTTCTCTACGTGCCATTTCAGCTCCTCCAATACGTCCTGACACAGAAACTTTAATTCCTTCGGCGCCAACTCTCATACTGGATGCGATAGCAGTTTTGATTGCTCTACGGTATTGAACACGTCCTTCGATTTGTTTAGCAACTGAAGCAGCTACCAATACAGCATCCAATTCAGGGCGTTTTACTTCAGAAATATTGATTTGAACTTCTTTTGCAGTAAGTTTTTTCAACTCTTCTTTTAGCTTATCAACCTCTTGACCACCTTTACCAATAATCAAACCTGGTCTAGCAGTGTAAATGGTTACTGTCAAAAGCTTTAAGGTTCTTTCAATATAAATCTTAGAGATACTAGCTTTGGCTAAACGAGCATTCAGATATTTTCTTATTTTATCATCTTCAACCAATTTGTTGTCAAATCGTCTGCCGCCATACCAATTGGAATCCCATCCACGAATGATTCCTAATCTATTACCTATTGGGTTCGTCTTTTGTCCCATTCTATAAAATACTTTTAATTGTTTTTATTCTTGTACCTCAGCTGCTGAATCAACAAACGCTTTGTCTTCTACTCTGCTTCCTAAAACAAGGGTGATGTGTGAAGAACGTTTTTTAATTCTGTAACCTCTTCCTTGTGGTGCGGTGCGAAGTCTTCTTAACTGACGGCCGCCATCAACCCAAATAGATTTTACATATAGTTCGTTATCTTCGATACGTTTACCTTCATTTTTATTTTGCCAGTTAGCAATTGCCGAAAGTAATAATTTACGCATTTTCGGTGCCGATTCTTTTGCACTGTATTGCAAAACAGCCAACGCTTTGTCTGCATCTAATCCGCGAATAAGATCCGCAATTAAACGAGTTTTTCTCGGAGAAGAAGGATTATTGGCCAATTTAGCCATATAAATTGTCTTCTTAGCTTCTTTTAGCTCCGTGGCTTTCAGATGTTTTCTTGCTCCCATTTCTACAACAATTGTTATTTTTTACCTTTATCTTTTTGTCCTGCGTGTCCGCGGAATATGCGCGTTGGTGCAAACTCACCTAATTTATGTCCAACCATATTTTCTGTTACATAAACCGGAATAAATTTATTTCCGTTGTGAACAGCGATTGTTTGCCCAACAAAATCAGGGGAAATCATTGATGCCCTTGACCACGTTTTAATGGTGGTTTTTTTGTTTGTTTGCTGAGCTTGCAAAACTTTCTTTTCTAATTTGTAGAATATATATGGACCTTTTTTTAATGAACGGCTCATCTTTCCTTATATTAAGTAATTATTACTTCTTTCTTCTTTCAATGATATACTTGCTCGATTGATTTTTGGGTGCGCGAGTCTTGTATCCTTTAGATGGCAAGCCTTTTCTTGAGCGTGGATGTCCTCCTGAAGAACGTCCTTCACCACCACCCATTGGGTGATCAACCGGGTTCATTGCAACACCTCTTGTTCTTGGGCGGCGACCTAACCAACGGCTACGGCCAGCTTTACCTGAAACTTCAAGGTTATGTTCTGGGTTTGAAACTACCCCTACAGTTGCTCTACAAGCTTGCAATATCATTCTAGTTTCGCCTGAAGGCATTTTAATGATCGCATATTTTCCATCGCGAGACATTAATTGAGCATAAGCTCCTGCGCTACGAACCATTTTTGCACCTTGGCCAGGTCTCAATTCAATATTATGAATAATTGTACCGAAAGGAATTTCACTTAAAAATAATGTATTTCCAATTTCCGGAGCAACACCCAAACCAGAATGAACTGTTTGTCCTGCTTTTAAACCGTGAGGAGCTAACATATAACGTTTTTCGCCATCTGCGTAAACCAACAAAGCGATACGTGCAGAACGGTTTGGATCGTATTCAATGGTTTTCACTACTGCAGGAACACCGTCTTTATCTCTGTAAAAATCAATAAAACGGAACAATTTTTTATGTCCACCGCCAATGTAGCGCATGGTCATTTTTCCTTGATTATTACGTCCTCCAGTTGCTGATTTACCTGTTGTCAAGCTTTTTTCCGGGCGACCAACTGTAACCTCTTCAAAAGTATTTGCTACTTTGTGACGTTGTCCGGGTGTGGTTGGTTTTAATTTCCTTAGAGCCATGTCTTAATTAATATTGCTGAAAAAATCTATTGTTTCACCTTTTGCCAACGTTATCACTGCTTTTTTGAAAGCAGGTGTACGACCTGATATATATCCGGTTTTTGTATAACGAGACTTCGCTTTTCCTTTGTAGTTCATTGTATTTACGTCATCTACTTTAACGCCATACATATCTTCTACTGCTTGTTTGATTTGAATTTTATTAGCATGCTTTGCTACAACAAATCCAAACCTGTTGGAAAATTTTTCTGTTGTATGGGTTGCCTTTTCACTAATAATAGGCTTCACTATAATGTTCATCGCTTTAGTTTTCTATTTGTCCAACCTGTTATTTTTTTGCAAGCACTGTTGCTAATTCATTCACCGAATCTTCTAATATCACCAAATTTGAGTACTTCAAAATATCATAAGTATTTACATTTGAAGAAATTACAACTTTGATGTTTTGTATATTTCGGGCTGACAAAGATACAAAATTATTTGGCTTTCCAATAATAAAAAGTGATTTTTTTTCAGAAATTTTTAAATTATTTAAAATTTCTATCATCGCTTTTGTCTTAGGAGCCTCAAATTCAAAGTTTTCAAGAACAGTTACTGAATTCTCTGATAGTTTGTAGCTGAAAGCCGATTGACGAGCTAAAACTTTTAGCTTTTTGTTTAATTTGAATCTATAATCTCTAGGTTTAGGACCGAAAGCTCTACCACCACCTACTAAAAGAGGGCTATTGATATCACCAATACGAGCTCCGCCACCACCTTTTTGACGTCTTAATTTTTTTGTACTTCCGGAAACTTCAGAACGGTCTTTTGATTTGTGAGTTCCTTGTCTTTGATTTGCTAAATATTGTTTAACATCCAAATAGATAGCGTGATCATTAGGGGTTATTCCGAAAATCGAGTCATCAAGAACTACAGTTCTTCCTGTCTCACTTCCTTTGATATTATATACTTTTAGCTCCATCTCTGTAATTTTAAAATTGTTCCTTTAGGTCCTGGTACAGATCCTTTAATCAATATTAAGTTCTTTTCAGGGAAAATTTTGATTACTTCAAGGTTTTGTACTTTTACTTTCTTTCCACCTGTTCTTCCTGCCATTCTTAAACCTTTAAAAACGCGAGAAGGATATGAAGATGCACCTACTGAACCGGGTGCACGCAAACGGTCATGCTGACCGTGGGTTTTATCACCTACCCCACTAAATCCGTGGCGTTTGATTACCCCTTGAAATCCTTTTCCTTTTGAGACACCCACAACATCCAAAAACTCTCCTTCTTGAAAAACTTCTACAGTAACAACTTCACCAAAGTTTTTTCTACTTCCTTCTTCAAATCTGCTGAATTCAGCGATGTATCTTTTTGGAGTAGTGTTCGCTTTTGCAAAATGTCCTTGTAGGGCTTTTGTGGTGGCTTTTTCTTTTTTCTCTTCGAACGACAATTGAATTGCTGAATAGCCATCGTTTTCAATGGTTCGAATCTGCGTTACTACGCATGGACCTGCTTCAACTACAGTACATGGAATTTGTTTTCCGTCTGCATTGTAAATACTGGTCATCCCGATTTTCTTTCCTAATAATCCTGACATCTTTTTTTTAATTTAATCAGCTGTTTATATCTCTATAATCTCGACTGATGTTTTATCAAACTTTAATTTCGGCTTCAACTCCACTGGGCAATTCCAATTTCATTAAAGCATCAATTGTTTTTGCTGAAGTGCTGTAAATATCCAACAATCTTTTGTAAGAAGATAACTCGAATTGCTCTCTCGATTTTTTGTTTACGAAAGTAGAACGATTCACTGTAAAAATCTTTTTATTTGTTGGTAATGGAATAGGTCCATTCACCACTGCACCTGTAAGCTTTACGGTTTTCACAATTTTCTCAGCTGATTTATCAACCAAATTGTGATCGTAAGATTTTAGCTTAATTCTGATTCTTTGACTCACGTTCTTAAGATTTAATATTAATTATTATTCTTCAATACTGTATCAGTTACATCTTTAGGAGCTTCGGCATAGTTTGAAAACTCCATACTTGAGCTTGCACGTCCGGATGTAATGGTTCTTAATGAGGTTACATAACCGAACATTTGAGCCAATGGCACTTTTGCTTTTACGGCTTGAGAACCTACTTTTGCTGTAACACTTTCCAATAAACCTCTACGTCTGTTCAAGTCGCCGGTAACATCTCCTAAATAAGCATCCGGTGTAACTACTTCAAGGCTCATGATCGGTTCTAAAAGAACCGGTTTTGCTTTTCTAGCAGCTTCTTTGAAACCTATTTTTGCACAAAGTTCGAAAGACAATGCATCAGAGTCCACTGCGTGGAATGATCCGTCAATTATTCTAACTTTGAAGCCTTCCATTGGGAATCCTGCCAAAACACCATTTGACATAGCTTGTTTAAAGCCTTTTTCAATAGCCGGCATAAATTCCTTAGGAATATTTCCACCTTTCACTTCATTAACGAATTCAAGGCCTTTTTTGCCTTCTGAGTTTGGTGAAATTTCGAAAATAATATCTGCAAATTTACCACGACCACCACTTTGTTTTTTGTAAACTTCACGGTGTTGGAATGAACCTGTGATAGCTTCGCGATAAGCCACTTGTGGGGCGCCTTGATTGCATTCAACGTTAAATTCACGTTTCATACGATCTACAAGGATATCCAAGTGCAACTCACCCATACCGCTGATTACGGTTTGGCCTGAAGCTTCATCTACTTTTACTTTAAATGTCGGATCTTCTTCCGCTAATTTAAGTAAAGCATTGTTCATTTTATCAATATCACCTTGTGTTAAAGGCTCAATTGCAATAGAAATAACCGGCTCAGGGAAAGACATTGATTCCAATATAATTGGCTTGCTTTCATCACAAAGCGTATTTCCTGTTTTTATTTCTTTGAAACCAACAGCTGCACCTATATCCCCTGCTTCGATTCTGTCCATAGGATTTTGCTTGTTGGCATGCATTTGCATGATACGAGAAATACGTTCTTTTTTATCGGTTGATGCATTGTAAACATAAGAACCGGCTTCCAAAGAACCTGAATAAACACGGAAGAAACAAATACGGCCTACATAAGGGTCTGTTGCAATTTTAAATGCCAAAGCTGAAAATGGCGCTTTAGGATCTACTGCTCTTATTTCTTCTTCGTCGGTATCAGGATTGATACCTTTTACACCACCACCATCAAGAGGTGAAGGCAAGTATTCCATTACTGCATCTAACAATGACTGAACACCTTTATTTTTGAATGAGGCTCCGCAAAGAACCGGAGTAATACGCATTTCCAAAGTGGCTTTACGTATTTGTGCCATCATTTCCTCTTCTGTGATAGAATTGGGATCTTCAAAGAATTTAGCCATCAAAGCATCATCTTCTTCGGCACAACCTTCTACCAATTTTTGACGATATTCTGCTGCAATTTCTTTCAAGTCTTCCGGCATTGGAATTTCGTAGAATTCCATTCCATTGGTTTTTTCATCCCAAATCAAAGCTTTGTTGCTTACCAAATCCACCACTCCTTTGAACATGTCTTCTTGTCCGATAGGAATTTGCAATGGAATAGGATTAGCTCCCAAGCGTTCTTTAATTTGTGCCAAAACATTGAAAAAGTCGGCACCGGCGCGGTCCATTTTATTTACAAAAGCAATTCTTGGAACGCCGTATTTATCTGCTTGTCTCCAAACAGTTTCTGATTGAGGCTCAACACCACCTACTGCGCAGAACAATGCCACAGCACCATCCAAAACACGCAAAGAACGTTCTACTTCAACAGTAAAGTCAACGTGTCCCGGAGTGTCAATGATATTAATTTTATATTGGTTGTTTTTGTAATTCCAAAATACAGTAGTAGCAGCAGAGGTAATAGTGATACCACGTTCTTGCTCTTGAGCCATCCAATCCATGGTGGCACCGCCTTCGTGTGTTTCACCTATCTTGTGTGTCTTTCCTGTAAAGAATAAGATACGCTCAGTTGTTGTCGTTTTACCGGCATCAATGTGAGCCATAATCCCAATGTTTCTCGTAAAATCTAATTTTGCCATCGTTGTATTCTAGTTTTCAATTACACTCTGAAATGTGAGAAAGCTTTGTTAGCTTCTGCCATTCTGTGAGTATCTTCTTTACGTTTAAAAGCAGCACCTTCTTCTTTAAAAGCAGCTACAATTTCGCCGGCCAACTTCATAGCCATTGATTTTTCATTTCTTTTTCTCGCAAATCCTATAAGGTTTTTCATACCTATAGACATTTTGCGGTCAGGCCTGATTTGAGTAGGAATTTGGAAGTTTGCACCACCGATTCTTCTACTTCTAACTTCAACAGAAGGAGTAACGTTTGCCAATGCTTTTTTCCAAACATCCAATCCGTTCTCTTGTGTTTTTTCGCCTACTACCTCAATTGCTGAGTAAAATATTTTGTAGGCTAAATCTTTTTTACCTTCAAACATCATATTGTTAACAAACTTTGTTACCAATGTATCGTTGAATTTTGGATCTGGTAAAATAATTCTCTTTTTTGGTTTGGCTTTTCTCATACTAATTCAAAAGCTTATATTTTCAATAATTTATTTTCCGGCTTTAGGTCTTTTTGCACCATATTTTGAGCGTCTTTGCTTTCTTCCTTCAACACCAGAAGTATCCAAAGCACCACGAATAATGTGGTATCTTACACCCGGAAGGTCTTTTACACGGCCTCCTCTGATCATTACCAAAGAGTGCTCTTGCAAGTTGTGGCCTTCGCCCGGTATGTAAGCATTTACTTCTTTACCATTGGTTAATTTTACCCTTGCAACCTTACGCATTGCTGAGTTTGGTTTCTTAGGCGTAGTTGTGTACACACGTGAACAAACTCCTCTGCGTTGTGGGCAAGAATCCAAAGCTGGAGACTTACTTTTATACTCCATTTTTTTGCGTCCTTTACGAACTAACTGTTGAATGGTTGGCATATTATCTATTTAATTGTTATATTATGTTCTAAAAAGTCTATTTAGGGGTGCAAAGGTACAATTAAATTTTTAATTAACAATACCCTGTGAAAAAAAATATGATTTTATTTTGACTTTCAGCCTCTAAGAGCTTTTACCAAGTTCCCTTAAATCTAATGTCCATATGGTTTCCCTTTTCTCGAAAAATTTTGTTTTTACTTTTTGAAAAATAAACTTTTATCTTCCGCTTTTTCTAAAAAGTCTTTCTTAATTTTGTGGAAAATTTTTATACGAAATGTACTTTACCGATATTTTTTTTGATTTGGACGGAACACTTTGGGATTTTGAACAGAACAATACAGCTGCATTATATGAGCTTTTTGTTTATTTCGAGCTGTCCGACAAATGCCGGTGTTCGTGGGAAGACTTTCTGAAAATTTACAAAACCGTTAATCACAGCCTTTGGGACGAATACCGTGCCGGACGCCTGTCGAAAGAGATTCTTTTGGCAAAACGGTTTTCGCTTCCGCTTGAATATTTCAATGCAGGTGATTTTGCCTTGTCCAAGCAATTATCCAATTTTCATTTGCAAAACATGCCGTTGAAAACGACTTTATTGCCTTTTGCCAAAGAATTATTATCCTATTTGAACGAAAAGAACTACCGGCTTCACATCCTGACAAATGGTTTTTGGGAAATCCAACAAGCGAAATTGGATTCTTGCGGAATTC
>JAVBMO010000007.1:0-12263 GCA_031552355.1 Bacteroidales bacterium
CGGTTCCAAGATGTGTTTGGCGAAACCATTTTGGAATTGGCAAAACAAAATTCTAAAATTGTAGGAATCACACCTGCCATGCCTTCAGGTTGTTCGCTTAACCTGATGATGAAAGAAATGCCTGAACGGGCTTTTGATGTCGGTATTGCAGAATCGCATGCTGTTACTTTTGCGGCCGGGTTGGCTTGCCAAGGCTTGGTTCCGTTTTGCAATATCTATTCTTCTTTCATGCAGCGTGCCTACGATCAAGTCATTCACGACGTGGCATTACAGGCATTACCCGTTATTTTCTGTTTAGACCGCGCCGGTTTGGTTGGCGAAGATGGCGCCACACACCAAGGCGTTTTCGATATGGCTTTTTTCAGGCCTATTCCAAATCTTACTATTTGTTCACCCTTGAACGAAGAAGAATTGCGGAATATGATGTTTACAGCGCAATTGGAAGGCGCCGGAAGTTATGTTATCCGCTACCCTCGTGGAAAAGGCATTCTACACAAATGGCGGACGCCTTTCAGGAAATTAGAAAAAGGAAAAGGCCAGCAAATCCGCGAAGGGAAAGATGCAGCCATTTTATCAATTGGATTTTTAGGTAATAAAGCCTTGGAAGCTGCAAAAATACTAAGTACTTTAGGAATTGAAGTGGCCATTTATGACATGCGATTCCTAAAACCTGTAGACGAGGAACTTCTTCACGAAGTATTTTCAACCTACAACAAAGTTCTCAGCGTGGAAGATGGCTGCCTGAAAGGCGGTTTATCTTCGGCAATTTTGGAATTTATGAATGAAAATCATTATTCTGCAAAATTCAAAAGTTTGGGAATCCCCGATAGATTTATTGAGCAAGGAAGCTTAACCGACCTCTACAAAGAATGTGAAATAGACGAAGAAGCAATTATTTCTTCTGTAAAAGAATTCTTTGACAAAATATAGTTTCTCATTTTCTACAAGCCCAAATTTTCCCTGAAAGCTTTTTCCAAGGGCATTACCAGTTTATCGATATCGCCGGCGCCCAAAGTAAGAACGACATCGGCGCCAAGCGCCAAAATCAAATCTGTTAATCCTTCTTTTGTGGACAAATATTTGTTGTGGTTGCTTATTTTGTTCAAAAGGCTTTTCGATGAAATGCCCGGAATAGGCAATTCCCTTGCAGGATAAATATCCAACAAGATAATTTCATCAAGGGTTTCGAGCACTTTGGCAAAATCATCTAAAAAGTCACGGGTACGAGTATATAGATGAGGCTGGAAAATGCCTGCAATTCTTTTGTTTGGATACAAATGCCGAACGGATTCTATGCAAAATTCCAGTTCTTTGGGATGATGGGCGTAATCATCAATAAATACAAATTCCGGCGTGTTAATGCGAATATCGAAACGGCGCCGGGCACCAGAAAAGCTTTCTATTGCTGCACGAATATCACGTTCCTCCACTCCGCACTGAATGGCTACAGCCATGGCAATGACACTGTTTTCGATATTATGCAAGCCCGGATAATTCATTTTTATATCGTGCCAAATGCCATTGGGATGGCGAAAATCGAAATAATAGGAACCTTTATAAACCCGAAGGTTCCACGCATAAAAATCGGCACTTACGTTGTCCAGGGCATAAGTGTAGTAAGTTAAATCTTCCGACACTTCAAGCGGCAATCCGTGTTTCAGGAAAACCACGCCGTTTTCCTGTGTTTGGTTCACAAACTGTTGGAAATTCCCCAGCATTTCGTCATGCGAGCCATAAATGTCCAAATGGTCGGGGTCGGTAGAAGTAACCACAGCAATATTAGGAAACAATTGCAGAAAAGAACGGTCGAATTCGTCTGCCTCGGCGACTAAAAGTTCGCTATCTGTATTAATCAAATAATTGCTGTTGATATTTTTGGAAATTCCTCCCAAAAAAGCATTGCATCCTACCGGGCTTTGGTTCAACAAATGAGTAATCATGCTGGAAACCGTGGTTTTCCCATGGCTACCGGCCACAGCAATCAGTTGTTTTTCTTTGGCCAAAATACCTAAAATTTCTGAACGCTTTTTCATAGGAAAATGATTTTCCTTGAAAAACAAAAACTCCTTGTTATCGTTGGGAATTGCCGGCGTATAAATCACATAATCTATTTGAGTGGGTATTTGCGAAATATCTTCTTCATAGTGTACCGGAATCCCTTCATTTTCGAGTTCTTTTGTCAAATCTGTTTCTGTGCGGTCGTAGCCCGAAACCTGATGCCCCAAAGCCTGAAAATAACGCGCCAGCGCACTCATTCCAATTCCACCGATTCCTAAGAAATAATAGGTCTTCATTTTGTTTACAATTCTTTATTTCTTCATCAATTTTACCACTTCTTCCACAATTCTTTCTGCCGCATCGGCCACGCCCAATTGTTTGGCGTTCAAAGACAATTCTTGTTGCAAGTTTTTATCGTTAAACAAATTTTCCAACATTTCGGGCAATTTTTCCACGGCCTGAGTATCGGGCAAAAGCAATGCTGCATTCCTTTTTACCAAAGCCATAGCATTTTTGGTTTGATGGTCTTCGGAAACATTGGGCGAAGGCACCAAAATGGCAGGTTTTCCAACCAAACAAAGTTCCGAAATGGCAATGGCTCCGGCACGCGAAACAATGACATCGGCTGCAGTGTAAGCATAATCCATTTTTGAAAGGAATTCAAAAACTTTTACATTATCCGCCTCTGCCGCTTTTACGGCGTTGCAGGCCGCTTGGTAATAGAATTTCCCTGTCTGCCAAATCACTTGGATTTGTTTTTCTTTGAAATATTGCAAAGCGGAATGGATACTTTCATTCATGGTACGAGCGCCAAGGCTTCCTCCTACGCTCAACAAAACAGGTTGTTCGGCATTCAGCCCGAAAAATTCCAAAGCTGTTTCCCTGTTTGCCACAAGGTTCACAATGTCATGCCTGACGGGATTTCCCGTGAAAACAATCTTTTCTTTGTTAAAAAACTTTTCCATTCCGGGGTATGCCACACAAATTGTGGCAACTCGCCGGGACAAAATTTTATTCGTAATTCCGGGGTAGGAATTTTGTTCCTGAATTAAAGCCGGAATTCCTTGCGATGTTGCTTTCCAAAGCACGGCTGCACTTGCATAGCCACCCACGCCAATCACAATATCGGGGGCAAATTCTTTCAGGATTTTTCCTGCTTTTTGCAAACTGCGAAATACTTTGAACGGAACGGCCAAATTCTTCAGTGTCATTTTGCGCTGAATGCCCACCATAGGCAAACCCACAATTTTATAACCTGCAGCAGGAACTTTTTCCATTTCCATTTTCCCTTCGGCACCTACAAATAAAATCAAGGTATCGGGAAATTCTTTTTTTATGGCATTGGCTATGGCTATGGCCGGAAATATATGTCCGCCGCTGCCTCCGCCGCTGATAATTACTTTCATATTTTCTTTTATTCTATTGAAAATAGCACATTTATTTCTGAGAAAAGACGTATTTTTTGGAAACGAATTTCATCCTCTGCTTTTTCCTCTTTATATTCTTCAGCAGAATTCATTTTCCGTACTCCTCCTGCATATGGTATCACTTTATACTCTGTCCTATAAAAAGTCATGTCTTGCAATATTCTTAAAGGTTTTCCGCATTTCTCACCAACAGCCTGCAACAAATAATTGGCTTTTTCTTTGGCACTTTTAATCGCTTTTATCTGTATCTCTTTTTTCAGGCTATCTATTTTTGAATGAGCCACTCTTTGAATAAAAGCCTCATTGATTCCCAATTCGTCCAACTTTTGATATACTTTCCCAACTGTTGCAGCATCCGAAACTTTCAATTGATATTTTTTGGTTACCACAACATCTTTTTTCCAACTTACCCTCACATAATCTGCATCCGCATCCGAAAGAGAAAGGTTTTTTAAATCAATATCCAAAGATTTCAACGCCTCTTTTAGAGATTTTTCTTGCATTTCGACAGTTGTCTTTGATTTTTCTTTGAGCGAAATTGAAATGTAAATTTCATCCGGGATAACGTATTCTTCTGCCGTTCCTGTTACTTCTATGTACGGTTTTTCTATTGGATTTTGCTGTCCCCAAACAGAAATTGTTGTTAAAAAACAGATAGATAAAAGAAATGTTTTGATTGTTTTCATAAAACTGTGTATTTAATTCTATTCAAAAGTCATAAAGAAAGGGACTTACAAAGGAAAATACCTTTATAAATCCCTTGTAAATATTTACTTATAAAATCTTAGAAAGGAATACTTCCTAAATCGCTGTCATCTGAAAGAAGCGCACTTAAAGGGTCTTCGGTCTGAGTTTGATTTTGGTTTGAAGAAGAATTTCTATGTCCCAAAATCATAAAATTTTCGGCAACCACTTCTGTCGTATATCTCTTGTGTCCTTCTTTGTCTTCCCAAGAACGGGTACGTAATTTTCCCTCAATATACACCTGGGTTCCTTTTTGAAGAAATCTTTCTGCTATATCGGCCAAACCTCTCCAGCAAACAATATTGTGCCATTCGGTTTGTTCAACTTTATGTCCTTCTTTGTTTTTGTAGCTTTCTGTTGTCGCCAACGGAAATACTGCTTTTTTTGCATTATCAAAATTCACGATTTCAGGGTCTTTTCCCAAATTCCCCACTAAAATAACTTTGTTTACTCCAGCCATAACGTTTTTCTTTTTGTTCTCTTTTTAAAAACAACTTTTGTTTTATTCCAAATAGTTTCGATAAATTAAAACACAAATATAGGAATTATTCTACAAATGCAATTTTATTTTTGAAAAAAATACATGGATTTTTCTTTTTTCAAAAAAAGGTCAATCAACCGGGGAATTGCGTAATTCCCAATTTCGGCAAAGGGTACACAGATTTCGGCAGATAATTTTGATGTGGGTTTTTTCTTCAATTCAACCCGGAGGAACTCTGCATAAATGGTCTGATGTGTAAGCTGGTGTTTACATTCCCACGCTTTTTCAAAATCATATTCTTCGGATTTCAGTCCCATTGCCAAAAGATTTTCCTTTACCAAAGTTTCGATTTCCGCAGCCGACAAAGCCTTTTCTTTTTCCACCAAAGGAAATTGGTACAAATTTTTCCAAATATCTTTATTTTCACGCTTTTCGAGAAAAATTTGCTTTTGCCCGTTTTCTTCCATTTCAAAAACCAAAAAGTAGAAAAAACGATTTCGAATTTTGATTTGCTTTTCCTTGATGGGCAAAACTTTTTGTTTTTCTTCTGCAAAAGCAATGCAATCGTTTTTAAATATACATTCTTGACAAAGAGGATTTTGAGGCTTGCAATGCAAGGCGCCGAATTCCATCACGGCTTGGTTGAATAAATCAGGATTTTCCTTGTCAATCAGCGAATTTAAAAGGGTTTCGAATTCAGAATAGGCTTTTGTGGAATTTATCGGCGTGTAAATTCCGTACAATCGCGAAATAAAACGGTAAACATTTCCATCGACTACAGGCTTGGGTTCTTTGAAAGCAAAGGAAGCAACGGCTGCGGCCGTATATCGGCCAATGCCTTTTAGTTTCAGGATTTCATGATAACTTTCAGGGAATTTGCCCGAATAGTTTTCCATAATGGCATGGGCGGCTGCATGCAAATTCCGCGCACGGGAATAGTAACCCAGGCCTTGCCAAAGTTTCAGAACCTTTTCTTCGTCGGCATTGGCAAGGCTTTCCACCGTTGGAAAGGCTTCCATAAAACGGGTATAGTATTCATAGCCCTGAACAACGCGCGTTTGCTGCAAAATAATTTCCGAAATCCAAATTTTATAAGGGTCTTGTGTATTTCGCCAAGGCAAATCGCGCCTGTTTTCGAGGAACCAAGCAATTAGTTTTTGAGCAAAAAGCATATTTTAGCCAAAAGAGGTGTTAAATTGTTTTTATAGAGAGTTTTGTGTTAAAAATTCTTTGCAAAGGTCGGGGAAAAAGTTGAAAAAACTGTTTTCAAAAAAAGTATAATCCTTGGAAAGGACTTCTGTAGCCTGTTGCATATTGGAAATATACGGCGTCCGGCGTGTCATGCCGGCAAAAACTTTTTCCAAAAAATCCAAATGTTGATAATTGTAGAGCCAATTGCCGGATTTCATGTGATTGAAAAGGGTTTTTACCCGTTCCGGCAAAATATCTCGATAATTTTCAATTAATTGATATTGTTTTTCGGCATATTTTCCCAACAATTCCGAACTGTATTTTTCCCAATTTTTTGCCAAAAAATGGTCGAAATAAATATCGACAACCACCGGCGAATAGAGTCGGAAATGGGGTTTCAAACGTTCTACACATTTTTTTACTTCCGAATGTACATCGGTAAAAACATCTATTTTCCGGTGCAACAAAATCCCTTTTTGCACATCAGGGCTGTATTCGTAGAGATGGCTTCCCTTCACGCTGTCGGCAATGAAATTCCCCAGTCGGATTTCAGAATTTTCGGGCGAAAGATATAAATGGGCCAAAAAGTTCATAATCAGTAGATTTTCTAAAACAAAATGGAATTTGCCCTAAAACAAATTCCATTAATAATTGATTGTTTTATAGCGTTTTGCCTATTTTTGTTTACTTAAAATACAATATCCGGTAAGGTCCGGATTAAAATATTCAAAAGGAAACGTATAAATTTTTGCAGAACCTGTCTTTGCATTTATTTCCAACTCAGAAATATTTTGTTTTACTCCTTCGCTGTCATAAGCAGACAAACACAATTTTCCTTCAAAATCATTCGCAAATTCCAAAAACAAACCTACGGAATTCGACATTTGTTCTGCGCGCCCTATGGATATTCCCGATTTTTCGATACTTTCATCTTTAAAAATCAGCGTTTTCCCTGTCGATTCGTCAATGCCCGAAGCAAAAGCCTTTATGCCTTTCCCGACTATTTTTCCACTTTTTTCGGCCATTCTTTCCACAATATCTTCGCTCAAAGGCGAGGTGGAGGTTTTATACTCTACTTCTTCAGTAACACATTCTGTATCTGTGCAATCAACAGCTGTTTTAATTGTGGAATAAAAGGAATAGGTTGCCAATAAAGAGAAAACAACCACCCCACAAAGGGAGATAATCCATAACTTTTGGTTGTTTTTAATAATTCCTGCAATGGTTAATCCACATCCTATCAAAACCATAAGAATAGAGAAAACCAACAATAACAAATATTCTAATATCATTCTTCTGAGTTTTTATTTTTTAATAACAATGCAACTACACCAACCAAAAGGATTAAAATAATGAGCAATAACAATACAATCATAGCTCGCCTTTTATTCTGCAATTACTATATAATAATTCTTTTTCCCTTTTTGAACCAAAATATATTTTCCATTAAGAAGCAAACTTTCGGTGGCGACAAAATTTTCGTCCACTTTGGTTTTGTTCACAGAAAGCGCATTTTCTTTCAAGCTTCTGCGAGCTTCATTTTTAGAAGGGAAAATGCCGGTTTTGTCGGTCAAAAAATCCACAACCGGAATGCTGCCTTTCAATTCTGATAAACTGATTTTCATTTGCGGAACCCCTTCAAAAACAGACAAAAACAATTGTTCATCAAGAGTTTGAAGACTTTCTGCAGTTCCTTTTCCAAAAAGAATTTCTGCCGCCCTGATAGCGTTTTCATAATCTTCTGCGGAATGAACCCGAGTTGTAATATCCTTGGCAAGTGCTTTTTGCAAAATTCTCAAATGTGGTTCGGCATCATGGGCAACTTCCAGTTTTTCTATCTCTTCTCTTGACAACAAGGTGAAAATCCGGATATAGCGTTTGCTGTCCTCGTCGGAACAATTCAACCAAAACTGGCAAAAAGCGTACGGGCTTGTTTTGGTGGGGTCTAACCAAACATTTCCGGATTCGGTTTTCCCGAATTTGGTTCCATCGGCTTTGGTAATCAAAGGACACGTCAAGGCAAAAGCTTCGCCATTGGCCATCCGGCGGATAAGTTCCGTTCCGGTAGTAATGTTTCCCCATTGGTCGGAACCACCCATTTGCAATTTGCAGCCTTTTGTTTTGTAAAGGTGCAAAAAGTCAAAACCTTGCAAAAGCTGGTAAGAAAATTCCGTAAATGAAAGCCCTGTGTCAAGGCGTTTTTTCACGGAGTCCTTAGCCATCATATAGTTGATGGTAATATGTTTTCCAATGTCTCTGATAAAATCGAGAAAAAGGTAATCCTTCATCCAATCGTAGTTGTTCAGCAACTCTGCGCCGGTTTCAGAGGAATTGAAATCCAGGAATTTTTCCATTTGTTTTTTTATTCCCTGAATATTGCTGTCAATCATTTCCTTCGACAACAACTTCCGTTCATCCGATTTAAAAGACGGGTCGCCAACCATTCCGGTTGCCCCGCCGATAATTGCCAAAGGCTTATGTCCACATTCCTGAAAATGTTTCAAAATCATGATACTCACCAAATGGCCTATATGAAGAGAATCCGCTGTTGGGTCAAAACCCACGTAAGCCGTTGTGGTTTCTTTTTGCAATTGTTCTTCAGCTCCCGGCATAATGTCGTGCAACATTCCACGCCAACGTAATTCTTCTACAAAATTTCTTTTCATTGTTGTTTCTTTATTTTCGGATTTTGCAACAAAGTTAAGACTTTTTTAGAACATCTTTTTTGTAAAAAATCCTTTTTCTTTGTCCATCAATAAAATACGATGCTAAAAAAGAAATTGCTGATAAATAGGAACTAAATTTAATTGAGAAAAAGATTTGTGATATAGCAAATAATATTTACTTTTGCCTCCTATCTTAGGCATACAAGTTTTTATTTTTATATTGATAAACAACAAATTACAATGTCTTCAGCATTTTTCTTAGTTGCTTTTCTGACAGCAATCACATTGGTGGCCGCAGCTACACTATTGGCTTTGCTATTAGCGCCACGCTCTTATAATCCACAAAAAGGCGAACCCTATGAGTGCGGTATTCCCACACGGGGCACTTCGTGGATGCAATTCAAAGTTGGCTATTATTTATTTGCCATTTTATTTTTGATGTTCGACATCGAAGCTGTTTTCCTTTTTCCTTGGGCAGTTACTCTTAGAGATATAGGCGCAGCCGGACTGGTAAGCGTATTATTTTTCATGTTTATCTTAGTATTGGGCTTGGCTTATGCTTGGCGGAAAGGAGTTTTAGTATGGGAAAAATAAAGAAAAGCGGTATAAAAGGCATTAAAACCGAAGAATTTAAAGACAACGAATCGTTAGATAAATATGTTGCCGAACTTCAAGCCAATGGCGTGAATGTGGTTCTCAGTACCATAGACGAACTTATTAACTGGGGGCGTTCCAACTCTGTTTGGCCTCTTACTTTTGCCACCAGTTGCTGCGGAATTGAATTTATGAGTGTCGGTGCAGCTCGTTACGATTTTGCCCGTTTTGGGTTTGAGGTAACCCGTTCAAGTCCGCGCCAATCCGATGTGATTGTGGTAGCAGGAACGATTGTAAATAAAATGGCGCCTGTTCTAAAACGTTTGTATGATCAAATGTCGGAACCAAAATATGTGGTAGCCATGGGAAGCTGTGCCATTTCAGGCGGCCCTTTCTGCAATTCGTACCATGTAGTTGAAGGTGTTGAAAAACTGCTTCCTGTTGATGTTTTTGTTCCCGGTTGCCCACCGCGTCCGGAATCATTGCTTTACGGCTTGATGCAATTGCAACGCAAAATGAAAGCCGAAGACTTTGTGGAAAAAGCATTCCGCAAACAAAAAGAAACAAAAAAACAAAAGGCAGAAGCAGCAAAATAAAGAATTTTACATTTTATCATGCAAGTCAAACAGCAAACGAATTCATCAATTGATTACAATCAATTCCTTGTAGAAATCAAGGAACGAATTCGTGGCGCCCAATACCAAGCCATGAAAGCTGTAAATAAGGAAATGATTCAGCTGTATTGGGATATTGGCAAACAAATTACAGAAAAGCAAAAAGAACTGGGCTGGGGCAAATCTGTTGTTGAAATATTATCAAAAGATTTGCAAAAAGAATTTCCCGGAATACAAGGATTTGGATCTCGAAATCTTTGGTATATGTATCAATTCTACAATGAATACCACGAAAATGAATTTCTGCAACCATTAGTTGCAGAAATTAGTTGGACTAAACATGTAGTTATTATAACCAAGTGTAAAGATAATCAGGAAAGACAATTCTATATTTTAGCGACCAAAAAATTCGGCTGGACAAAAGATTTGTTAACAAACAAAATAGAGGCAAAGACTTACGAAAAATATTTACTCGGACAAACCAATTTTGATGTAACGCTTCCTGAAAGCATAAAAAACCAAGCCATTTTAGCGGTCAAAGATGATTATATTTTCGATTTTCTTAATTTGAACGAAAATCATTTGGAAGCCGAATTGGAACAAGCATTGATAAAAAATATTCGTTCTTTTCTTATTGAATTTGGAACAGATTTTACATTTGTTGGAAATCAGTATCGTATTGAATTAGACGGAGAAGAATACTTTATTGATTTGCTGTTATTTCATCGAAAATTACAGTGTTTGGTAGCTGTGGAACTGAAAATAGGACAATTTATTCCTGAACATAAGGGGAAAATGGAATTTTATTTAAATTTGTTGAACGACAGAGTAAAACTTCCCCACGAAAATGATTCAATAGGAATTATTATTTGTAAATCGAAAAAAAGAATGATTGTGGAGTATGCTTTGAAAGATTCTAATAAACCTATTGGCATTGCGACTTACAGTTTGTCAAAAGATTTACCAGAATCATATAAGCAATTGCTTCCCGAAGCAGGCGAAATTGCTAAAAAATTAAATGTGTTTTTAGAAGAAAGTAATATATAAAAACTCAACTTTGTAACCCCAAAAGGTTAACCAAATTTCAGAATATGGAATTTATTAAAAAAATTATAGAGCAAAACCCCGATATTGAACTTATTGAAAGCGGACAATATCCGATGATTGTTGTTCCTTACGAAAAGTTGCACGATGTTGTTTTGAGGCTTCGTTGTGAAGCGCATTACGACTATCTTTCGGCGCTTATTGGCATGGATTGGGGCGAAAGCCTTGGCGTTTTGTATTATCTCTCGCCTTCAACGGCTTTGGATAAATTAGTGGTTTTGAAAGCCTCTACCACAGATAGAGCTAATCCACAGCTATTTACCATAAGCGATATTTTCGAAACGGCCAATCTGAACGAACGAGAGGTGTATGCAATGTTTGGGATTAAGTTTATCAACCATCCCGATATGCGTAAACTTTTCTTGAATGAAAGCTGGAATGGTTATCCTTTCCGTAAAGATTATGATGCTGATCCTGAAAAGAATCCATTGAAATTGGAAAGCGAAGAAATGAGCGATAAATTGACTCATCTTACTTTCTCCACAGAAAAAGGCGTTCAGGAAGAAGCCAAAGAACTTTTTGGCAAAGAAGAATATGTGGTAAATATTGGGCCTCAACACCCTGCTACCCATGGCGTTTTGCATTTCCGCGTTTCACTCGATGGTGAAATTATCAATAAAATAGATGTCAATTTAGGATATATCCATCGTGGTGTGGAAAAAATGTGCGAAAGCATGACCTATCCGCAAACCCTGCATTTGACCGACCGTTTGGATTATCTTTCGGCACATATCAACCGCCATGCGCTTTGCATGTGTATTGAAAATGCCATGCAAGTCGAAATTCCTGAACGGGCCCAATATATTCGTACCATGATGGACGAATTAGGCCGCGTTGCATCGCACTTATTGGGATGGGCTTGTATGTGTATGGATATGGGCGCTTTAACCGCTTTTATTTATGGCATGCGCGACCGCGAAAAAATCATCAAAATATTTGAACAAAATTGCGGTGGACGTTTGATTATGAATTACAATGTAATCGGCGGCGTGATGTACGACATTAAACCCGATTTTCAAAAACAAGTTAAAGAGTTTATTCCTTACATGCGTAAAATGATGAAGGAATACCATCAAATATTTACAGGAAATGTAATTGCCAAAGAACGGATGATTGGGGTAGGAATTCTTTCAAAAGAACAGGCTATTTCGTATGCAGTAACCGGACCTTCAGGCAGAGCATCGGGCTTTAGCTGCGATATTCGCAAATATCGTCCGTATGCCGCTTACAATAAGGTGGATTTCAAAGAAGTAATCCGTACCGAAGGCGATTCGTTTGCGCGTTATATGGTTCGTTTGGATGAAATTGAACAATCGTTGCGTATTTTGGAACAATTGGTGGACAATATTCCCGAAGGCGATTATTTTGTAAAACAAAAACCGATAATAAAATTACCCGAAGGTGATTATTTCCAAATGGCAGAAGCTGCCCGTGGAATTTTCGG
>JAVBMO010000114.1:0-4453 GCA_031552355.1 Bacteroidales bacterium
CCACCGTTCAATGGCAATGACACAATGGATATCCCACAAACAAAAAAGACTCAGAAGAACGCCCACAAATCCGTTTTTCCGGTATTCCAATTTTTCGGAAAGATTGGAAAGCTTTTGCAGTTCTTTGTCGAATTTATGTTCTGTTGCAATAATCGATTGAATTTCTGTTAGTTTTGTATGTGTGAATTTTTCGTTGCAGATTAATCTTATGAGGACAGAATATTTGTAGAAAACCGTCCTGTTTTTCCCGACATAGAAATCAACAGTTTCAATCCATTTGTTTGTCTGAAAGAAAAAATATAAAATGGCGAGGAAAGAAATTCCGGCAAGAACCCAAAAGAAAGGGAACCAAAACCCGGCGACAATGCCGCCGACAAATCCAAAAGGAAGTATTTTAGAGAAGAATAAGAAAGCTTTGTTTTTAATTAACTGAGGTTCAAATTGCGAAAAAAACTCATGTATTTGGCCTGATTCCTCTTCGGTGGTTTTCTTTGTTAAAAAGCGTGTGGAAAGAAAATTTTCCTTAAATATTTCTTTTTTAGATAATTCAGAAATTATTTCCTGCCTTTGATAAATTTCTTGTTTGTTTGCTTTTTGTTGCAGAAATGAAGCCAAAAAGTCAGAACCTTCTTGGGTTACCGTCCTATTGATGTATGAAAAAATAGAGGCTTTCCCAAAAATATCCAAATCGGAAGAGTAGGGGTGCTGATCGTTGCTATATTTTTCGCCATTTCCAAAAATATTTTCCGTTTTTATTTGAATTTCATTTTGGTAAACCCGTTTCAGATTTTTTAAATGGTTTAGTTGGCGGTTAATCCGGGAATGTTTACGGATGGTGTAGGCAAATGCAAGCAAGGACAGTAAGCAAACAATGCTTCCTGCAATCCACGCAAACAGGTAAAAAGCAAAAAACGAAACCAAACAAGCTGCTAAAAAAACTACTAAACGATAGAGTGAATATTTGTCGGTTTTTTGCTGAAAAAGGGCTATTTCCGAATCAAGGATTTGCAGGCGGTTGGTGTAAAAGTTTTCTAAAGTCATGGTATTAAGAGTTTTGTTTTTCGTCGGTCATGGCGTCGAACATTTCTTCCAAAATTTTGTGTGAACTGATATTTTTGAAGCCGGCTATATGAAGGCCGTAAAAGTCAATGATTTTGGAGAGAAGTGTTTTTTTGTCGGTGTGTGAGAGAATGGGTTTCAGCTTGGACTCGCCATTTGAAAAAAACAGCATTTCCGAAAAAATAAAACTTAAACGTTCATCCAAATAATGTGAATGTTCGGGAATAAAGCTTTCGAAGCGGCCTTCCGGCAAATTGAAAATCCTGCAATGAACCGAAAAATTGGATAAAGGCAAAAATCCGAGATGCGACGACATTTTCAGTAAAAAGTACAAGTGAAAATCTGCCAATTGGCAATTTTCCTGGTCTAACAGGCAAAGGGAATTTTCAATAAAATCGAAACATTCCTCGTTGGGAATTTCTTCCTTGAGACATTTGCAAAGCACTTCGTGCAGGAAAAGCAGCACAGACATTCGTTTGTAGCAAAAAGCAATGTTGGAAAAAGTTTGAGCAAATCGAGTTTCTTTTATATGTTGCAGTCCGCCGGAAGGTTTATTGTACACAACCAAATCGAGTACCGATAGCGGTTGGAAGAAATTCCGGTGGTTCGATTTTCCCTTTTTGCTTCCACTACTGCTTTTCACCATATAAGATTTCAATCCTAATTGGCGAGTGTAGATATGGGCAATAACACTGTTTTCAGAATATTTAACCGTTTGCAAAACAATGCCTTTTGTGGAAATCAGCATGGAATTACTTTATAAAAAGAATCTTGGTTACAACTTTTTCTTCCACTTCGGCATCGGATGCAAAAACAAGGTAAACACCCGATTTAACCTTTTGTCCGTTCATGTTTTTGCCATACCAAATAGCTTGTCCACCGTAGGCCTTGGTATTGAAAACCACATTGCCGCTCAAATCGGTAATTTTTACAATGGCATCCTGCATAAGATTTTTGATGGCAATGGCGCCTTCGTAGCCCGGACGTACAGGATTCGGGTAAACATACACGGTTGAATTTTCGTCGCCGGGGCTTGTGGCTTCGGCTTTGTAAGAAACAATGCCATTGTCGGTAACAAAATATACAATGCCTGTTTGATGTTGTACTGCAACCGATGTAACAGAATTTGATGGAAGGGGAGTTTCTTCGGCAGTGAAATGGTAAATTTGTTTTAACCCATCAGGCGAAAGAAGAAAAACACCGTTATTTTGTGTACCTATCCATTTACGGTTAGCACCATCGATGGCAATGCTGGTAATATAATCACCACCTAATAAGGTATGTGGATTTCCGTCTTCATCTTCGTAAATAATGTTTTCACATTTTTTGGCAGATTCATAGCCCACTGCATCGGTAAATACATCGCCAATATTGTAAATGGCTTTGATCCCTTTGTTGGTTCCCACCCAGATAGTTCCGTCCAAGTCGCAAGCCAAGGCCGTAACAAAATCCGTAATTCCGGCGCTGCTACTTCCTTTGTTCGGATCAATATAAACTTGACGATCGTTACCATCCACTACATAGATTTTATTTCTTAAATCGCGAGGATAAATCCATTTGTATTCATAGAAAAAGTCGAGGATCATTCCGGCCAAATCAATATTGGTTTCTATTAGATTGGCTGTTTCCAAAGAATCCCAAACACCATTGGGATACCGGATACAAACCGAAGGATAAGCCATGGAATTTAAAACCCAAAGGTTGCCTTTGCTGTCGAAAGCGCTTGCAGGAACACGGGTTTCGGCTTTTCTTCCGGGAGAATAATAATGTTCTCGAATAGTACTATTTGTTTCGTTATAAAGATTTACAACTTTATTGTCCAAAACTTCTAATAAACCGCCATTCCACATTGGAGCATACAGGTGATTGGTATTGTTTGGGTCTACAGTGATGTCTAAAATATCGGTTACAAAATTTCCATCAAGGAAAGATCTGTCACTCAAACTTTTCCATGTATTGTTGGAATAGGTGTAAATATTGGGATCATTCCATTGAGGATTGAAATGTAAGTCTCTTCCACCGGGTGCAATATAAACTTTATCATTATAGCAAACCGCTTTCAAAGTGATATTTCCGGGGCCGGTAGGGCAGTGGTAGCCGGCATTGTTTTGGTCTAAGTTGGGATATTCATTGAAACATGACCAGGGACAAGCAGCCCACAATGTATTTTTCCGCCATAAAACTTCCGACATTTCTGTTGATGGACAGAAATACTTCTGATAAATTAAATCTTTGTCATAAAAATAAACCGTATCTTTGACATTGATTAAAAAAGTATTATCATCTCCGGAAGAAAATTGGCAGTAACGAAAATTGCCGAATTTATCCCAATTTCCTTCACTATTTGATTTATAAACTGCATACAAAGGCCGTGAATCGGTGGTATCCGGTTTGGAAGTTATATCTTGACTGGCAAACAGTATATTGTTGAAAACAAAAACATCTTTATAAACAGCATTCGGATTAGGAAGATTCAAATCTTTTTTCCAATTATTATAGTTGACAAGAAATTTATTGTTTTTGTTCGCATAGTAAATACCTTGATCCGTTGCAGCAACAATAAGGGAATCGGTAAAAGCTACGCTGTTAGTTTTAATGGCATCTCCATTGTTTCCGAATAAATAAGTCTCTTTAATTTCTTTTTTGTCAATATCAATAACTAAAATACCGAATCCACAAGCTAAATAAGCATATTTTGATAAAGCACTACTTTTCTCGTCAAAACTAATGTTGTAGATGGTTTTATCGCCTTGCATGCTTTTGTCCTTTAGGCCAGAAATATTATAAATACGCCCGTCGATAACAAGGTCTATATTGGAATTTGTATATCCAACAACCAAGGTTTTTTTCTTTTTGGAAAAGCCAATAGTATTGTATCCCGCATCCGAAAGTCCGGTAATTTTTGATAAATGCTCCAATGTGTGGTCATTCGTGTTGTAAAAGAAAAGCCCATGGGAGCTCATGACATAGAAGTTACCCTCATGATCTTGTTCCAAGGCCGACATTTGGTCAAACGAGGAGTGGTCTATCCATTTTCCAATGGCGGGATTGGCAATTTTGTCTTGGGCAAAAGAAACAGAATAAGATGATATAAGTACAAAAAATATAGAAATAAATGATAATATACATTTTGATATTATTTTCTTCTTTCCTACTGCTAATTTATATGAAAGTGATGTTCTCTTCATGAGATTTTATCTGAGGTTTATTTGGTTTATAAACTATATATTCAGTTTTTTATTTTGTTTGAAATATTTTTTAGTTAAGATAGTAGGCCTCTTCATTTCTATTCCCAATTGTTGATACTGAAAATTGATTGATCAAGAAAGGAGTGTTAGACTTTAATTGGAAAGTGGTAATTTCCTCTTTTTTATTGTTATTAACAATTTTGATG
>JAVBMO010000095.1:0-4785 GCA_031552355.1 Bacteroidales bacterium
ATGGCTAATTTTTCGCCGAATATTTCTTTTAATTCATTTACAATTTTGTCGTAATTGGCTTTTTCGTAATCCAAAGCGTTGATATTGAAAATAACAGGTGTGCTCAATTGGTTTGCATAACGCATGGCCAATTCCGTGCCTGCTTCAATACCCGATTGTGCATTTACCACAATTACAGCCGCTTCGGCTATCGACATAGATGTAATTAATTCGCCTACATAATCTTGAAAACCGGGAGTGTCTAAAATATTAATTTTTTTGTTGTTATATTCTGTGTAAAGTGGTGTCAAGAAAACAGAGTTTTTCTTTTCCATTTCAATATCTTTGTAGTCGGAAACAGTGTTTTTGTCTGCAATGGTTCCTCTACGAGTAATAATTCCACCTTCGAACAGCATGGCTTCCGCCAAAGTAGTTTTTCCCGATTTAGCATTCCCAACAAGTGCAATGTTGCGAATGTCCGCAGTTGAATAATTTTTCATCTTTTGCGATATTTAATAAATAATATTTTTTGGTTACACAATGTGTGCACAAATATATAAAACTTTTTAACATGGAAGCCCGATTTCCAAAATTTTTGTTTCAGAATCGGGCTTCTTGGTGTTTTTTGAAATAATAATTAAATGATATATGTTAAAAATCAGTTGATTTCAACCGTTTCGAAACGCTGTGGAATGTAAACGTTTTCGAAGCCGTTTTCATTCAGATAAGAAGAAAATCTTTCCTGAACGCCTTCTTCGCCATGAATTAAGAAGATTTTTTTTACTTCTTTTTTATTTTGGCAACTGATATATTTCAACATTTCTTTATAATCGGCATGGGCAGAAAAGGATTCTATCTGCCGGATTTCGGCGCGAACAGTTTTTAAGTGCCCGAAAATAGACACATGCTTGTCGCCACGAAGAATTTTGGCGCCCAAAGTAACAGGTGAACAATAACCAACTCCCAAAATGGTGTTTTTCTTATCTTCAATATTGTTGAACAGGTGGTGTTTTACACGACCTGCCTCCATCATCCCCGAAGCTGAAATAATAATACAAGGTTCGTGGCGTTCATTCAATTTCTTAGAATCTTCTTTCTTCTGAATGTAATGCAGTTTTTCAAATCCGAAAGGATCCGGGTCGGTAGTCAGGGAATGTAACAGTTCATCATTAAAACATTCCGTATGCAAACGCATGATATTGGTTGCCGAAACGCTGAGAGGGCTGTCCACAAAGACATCGATACTTGGCAAAAGGCCTTTGCGTTCCAACAATTGCAAAGTATAAACAATTTCTTGTGTACGGCCTATCGAAAATGCCGGAATAATTAATTTGCCTTTTCGTTTGGTACAAGTATCCAAAACCGCTTGAAGCAAAAGCTGTTCCGTGTTTTCACGGTCAGGATGCAGACGGTCTCCATAAGTCGATTCCAGAAGAATATAATCGGCTTGTGGAAAATCTTCCGGATTTTTTAGAATCAGATTTTCGTATCGGCCAATGTCGCCGGTAAAGCAAACCCGTGTGGTTTTTCCGTTTTCGGTAAATTCCAAATTGACAGCCGAAGCTCCCATAATGTGCCCCGAATTGGTGAATGTCACCGCCACTTCCGGTGTAATTTTATGTTTTTTCTTATATGGAATACTGATAAAACATTCCATAGAAGCTTGCGCATCTTCGAATGTATAAATGGGTTCCACAGGCGGAAGGCCCTGCAAAGCTCGTTTTTTGTTAAAAGTGTAAGTATCCGCTTCTTGGATTTTTCCGGCATCGGCAAGCATAATACTGCAAAGGTCTCGGGTGCCGTGCGTACAGATAATTGTTCCGCGGAAACCTAATTTGTAAATGTAGGGGATTAGCCCTGAATGGTCGATATGGGCATGGGAAAGGATAAGATAATCTATTTCCACAGGATTAAAACCTAAATTGCGGTTCATTCCGTCGGTTTCCAAGCCTTTTCCCTGAAACATGCCGCAATCTAATAATATTTTAGTGCCATTGTTTGTAATGAACATGTGTTTGCTGCCCGTAACTTCTTTGGCAGCGCCTAAAAATTGAATTTTCATATGTATTTCTATTTTACTAAAAAACTACAAAAGGAAAGCCAAAGGTACAATTTATAAATCAGAAAACGGGCTGGTATTGCAAAAAAAATAGATAGAGAAATAGATAAGTATAACTTCTTTAAAACGAGGGAATAGAGTGGTTTGAGTTGGTTTTGAATGAATATAAAGGCTTTGCCTGTTGAAAAAGGCTTTTTTTTGTAACTTTGCAAATTGGAGAAATTGTTTCTTTTTATTTAATTTTTCCCAAAAATACCGTATTTTAAAATCAAATTTTTATGTCTAAAAAGTACAACGAATACAAGCAGCTTAATCTTACGCAAATCGGTAAAGATATTCAGAAATTCTGGGAATACAACCAAACCTTTGAAGAAAGCTTGAAACTTTCGCAAGGCAAAACGCCTTTTGTTTTTTACGAAGGGCCGCCTTCGGCAAATGGCCAACCCGGTATTCACCACGTGATGGCACGCGCCATTAAGGATATTTTTTGCCGCTACAAAACCCAAAAAGGATTTTATGTAGAACGTAAAGCCGGTTGGGATACGCACGGTTTGCCTGTGGAATTGGGTGTGGAAAAAAATATGGGCATTACCAAAGAAGATATTGGTGTTAAAATTTCGGTGGACGACTACAACAAGGCTTGCCGCGAAGAGGTAATGAAATACAAAGACCTTTGGGATGATCTGACTCGCAAAATGGGTTATTGGGTCGATTTGTCAGACCCATACATTACTTTCGACAATGAATATATTGAAACATTGTGGTTTTTGCTGGCGGAACTGTACAAAAAAGGATTTTTGTACAAAGGTTACACCATTCAGCCGTTTTCGCCTGCTGCCGGAACCGGTTTGAGTTCGCACGAACTGAATATGCCCGGATGTTACAAAGATGTAAAAGATACGACTTGTGTGGCGCAGTTTGAGGCAGTAATGAATGATAAATTAGAAAAAATTGTTGCGGGAAGTTCACTTCCGGCACAAAGCAAAATCCACTTTTTGGCTTGGACAACCACACCTTGGACTTTGCCATCGAACACAGCTTTGGCTGTGGGACCTAATATCGACTATGTTTTGGTACAATCGTTCAATCCCTATTCAGGAAATCCCATTTATGTGATTTTAGCAAAACCTTTGCTGAATGCACATTTTCCTGAAAAGAACGCCGAAATTCCATTTGAAGATTACAAGCAAGGCGACAAAAATATTCCTTTCAAAGTATTGAAAGAATTCAAAGGCAAGGAATTGGAAGGAATTTCGTACAACCAATTGATTCCATTTGTAAAACCTGAAGGCAAAGCGTTTCAGGTAATTACAGGCGATTTTGTTACCACCGAAGATGGTACGGGTATTGTACATATTGCCCCCACTTTTGGTGCGGACGACGACCGCGTGGCCAAACAATCGGGTATTTCGCCTTTGATTTTAATTGATAAAGAAGGAAAACGCCAGCCAATGGTGGATCGTTCGGGAAAATTCTTCAAAATGGAAGATTTAGATACGGATTTTGTTCAAAAGTACGTAAATGTAGATTTATATAAAGAATTTGCCGGACGTTTTGTGAAAAACGACTATGACCCTGCGCTTACTGAAAAAGACCCGACTTTGGATGTGGATTTGGCGGTTATGTTGAAACAACAAGGTTTGGCATTTAAAATTGAAAAATATACGCATAACTATCCGCATTGTTGGCGCACCGACAAACCGATTTTGTATTATCCTTTGGATAGTTGGTTTATCCGTACTACAGCTGTAAAAGACCGCATGATTGAGTTGAACAAAACCATCAACTGGAAGCCGGAAGCTACAGGCAGCGGACGTTTCGGCAACTGGTTGGAAAATTTGGTGGACTGGAATTTGTCGCGCTCGCGTTATTGGGGAACTCCGCTTCCCATTTGGCGTACGGAAGACGGAAGCGAAGAAATTTGTATCGGTTCGGTGGCTCAATTGAGTGAAGAAATCGAAAAATCTATCAAAGCAGGATTTATGGACAAAAATCCGTACAAAGGTGATTATAAGTCGTTTGATTTGCACCGTCCGTATATTGATGGAATATTCCTTGTTTCGCCTTCAGGTAAAAAAATGACAAGAGAGTTGGATTTGATCGATGTTTGGTTCGACAGTGGCGCTATGCCATACGCTCAATGGCACTTCCCGCAGGGAAGTATTGACGGAAAATATCCTGCCGACTTCATCGCTGAAGGAGTGGATCAAACCCGTGGCTGGTTCTTTACTTTGCATGCCATTGCTACTATGTTGTTCGATTCGGTTGCTTTCAAAAATGTGGTTTCCAATGGTTTGGTGTTGGATAAAAACGGCAACAAAATGTCGAAACGCTTGGGCAATGCCATTGATCCTTTTCAAACAATTGAAAAATACGGACCCGATGCTACCCGTTGGTACATGATTACCAATTCGCAACCTTGGGACAATCTGAAATTTGACCTCGAAGGTGTGGAAGAAGTTCGCCGCAAATTCTTTGGAACACTTTATAATACGTACAGTTTCTTTGCTTTATATGCCAATATCGATGGTTTTGCTTATGCAGAAAAAGATATAGACATTGCCAAACGTCCCGAAATTGACCGCTGGATTTTATCGGAACTCAACACTTTGATAAAAGATGTAGATTCTTATTATCATGATTACGAACCGACTAAGGCCGGACGCGCCATTCAGGATTTTGTTGATGAATATTTGAGCAACTGGTACGTACGCCTTTGCCGTCGCCGTTTTTGGAAAGGCGAATAC
>JAVBMO010000075.1:0-15986 GCA_031552355.1 Bacteroidales bacterium
AGAAAATCATTTTGAAGTGGTGCTGATAGATGTCACAGAAAGCCCTGTTGAGCGTCCTAAAAAAAACAGCGGTTGAATTATTCGGGTAAGAAGAAACGGCATACTCAAAAAACTCAAATCGTTGCCGACAAGACAAGCCGAAAAATTCTCTGCACGGCTTTTGACAAAGGTCGTAGACATGATTTCAAGTTATTCAAAGATAGCAAAGTATATCTAAAGCAAGAATCAAAATGTTTGGTAGATACAGGTTATCAAGGGATACAAAAACTTCATGGCAATAGCGAACACCCTAAGAAAAAGACAAAAAAGAAACCCTTAACAAAAGAGGATAAGAAGCAAAATCAACGGATATCATCTATAAGAATAGCCATTGAAAATATCATCAGGGAAGTAAAAATATTCAGGATTATTGCCGAAAAATATCGCAACAGAAGAAAACGATTTGCCCTCAGATTTAATCTAATTGCTGCTATCTATAACCTTAATCTAACTTACAAATGATTTCCCGAAGAGGTCTAATTAAACAGCCGGAGAGAACCACAGAGGTTTTTGCCTTTGGCAAAATAAAAATCCTGTAAATCGAAAGATAAAACAAGATTTACACGATTCAAGAAAAAAACCTGAAAACCCTGAAATCCTGTCAGAAATTTTCAAAAAAAGAAAAATTACTTGTCAAAATGGTACCTTTTCCCATTTTTAAACAGTTTCTCAATTCTCAACGTCCCACTCCAAACTAATTGTAGTTTTGAGTATTTTTGAAGCTGCTCTTCATTTCGTATTTCAAATCCTTGAGCATATTGGCTTTTACGGCAATGGTAAAATTCCATCCTTTGCGGAAGCCGAAAGGAATCCAGTTGAAACGCATTTCCCAACAATGCAAGTCGCGGTAAATATCAATGGACGTATAGGCAATAGCCTTTTGCTCAAAATCGTAGCCGGTAGTAAATCCGATTTTCCATTTGGGCGTGAGGTTAAAATCCCCACTGACATTCAAGGTTTGTACTACACTGTTTTCGTAGCCCATTGATTTTGCTACATAGCGGTCTAAATAGCTCAGTGTATAGCCAATATTCAGATTCCAAGGAATGTCGAAATCCACAAAGTTGCCCAAAATTTCGTTCGGATTGTTGAAAGGGCTGTAGTAAATAATGCCGGCAGAATCTTTCTGAGCCTGAGTTTTGGCTTCTTTTTTCTTGGAACTCAAATGCCAGTTCAAGGTAAAATCCCATTGGGAATTGTCCATTCTGAGTAGTTTTTTGTCGCGATTCCAAAGGAATTGGTTGTGGGTTACGCCTAAAGTATCAATGTAGTAAGGAGAAAACTGCCCAGCATATATGATACTCAGGTTTTTGAAAAGGGTAGTTCTTCCCGAAACACGCAAAGGCGAAAGATTTATGGAGTCTTTTGCAAAGTCGTACGACATGGAAACAGTCAGATTTTCAATTAACATGACTTTTTTAGTACCGGTAACCGTATCTTTTTTCGAACGGACTTTCATTTCCAAATTATTACTCAAACTGAAATTCAGAGCGCCCATTTTGCCTTGCGGCGGCCCACCATAAATGGAGCGTTCAAACACTGAATAGTCGTAGTTTCTGCCTGCCGAATCCTGATAAGATTTCCAAAAACCGAAATCAGGATTTCCGAAGTCGGGGCGATAGGAAATGGAAACTGAAGGAGTCAACACATGCCGGAAAGCTTTGATATAAGCATTCCCTTTGAAGTTTGCCATTCCATAAATTTTTGTGTTTAAAGCTGAAGTCAAAGTAATGTCGCGGTTGGATGCGAAGCCCCAAATGGTGTCTGTAATCACTTTGTTTGAATCCGCATCCCAGTTTTTACGAATGCTATTCGGATACCAACGTTCGTTGTAAGTGGCGGAATTGTCCCAGTTCAAAAATTTGAGCACCCGAATTGAACTGCTGATAGGAACAGATTGCACAATCCCCGCATTCATTTTCTTCCAAATATCGCTGGAAAACAAGGTAGAATCGGCAGAACGGATATTGTTTTTGGCGTTCAAAGAATATTTAATGGTAATATCCTCATACCATGCGTAATTGCCGGTGCTTTTCTTTTTCCGGAAAGGGAAAAATTGTTTGGTGGAAGTGGAAAATGTCGGCAAGTCAAAATTGTATTCGCGAGTGTTGGTATTGTAGCTTTCCCCCAAAGAAATAGTAAACGAATTGAAAGCTTTTCCGATATTTCGTGTGTAGGAAATGCTGGAATTGGTGGTATTGGTAAAATAGTCCGACGAATTATTAGACCATTTATTTGCCAAGGGGCTCATAAAATCGACTTTGGCAGAGAAACGGCTTTTGGGATTGGCTTTAGGATCTTGTTCATGAGTCCAATGCACGGAAAAATTGGGCAATTCCTGATAGGTGTCAGTCCCGTAAATTCCCTGCTTATTAATCTCGTAACGGATATCCAATGCTCCTCGGTATTTGTAACGTTTATAGTAGTTCGAAATTCCTTCCAATGCCCAGCTCAGATTGGTGTAAATATCGCCTTTCAAAGCCAAATCCACATAATCGTTAATGGCAAAGTAATACCCGCCATTATTCAGATAATACCCTCTGTTGCTTGCATATCCGTATGAAGGAATTAAAATCCCCGAACTACGTTTTTTCGTAAACGGGAAAAAAGCAAAAGGCACCACCAAAGGCGTGGGCATGTCTTCAATGGTCAAATAAGCGGGGCCGGTAATAATCCTGTCGCCCACAATCAGTTTGGATTTTGTAAATTCAAGCCCATAGTGCGGGTGGTCTAGGTCGCAGGTGGTAAAACATCCACCGCTGAGGTACATAACTTCATCACTGGCCTTTTTCACTTTGTAGCCATGCAGATAACCTTCACCTTCCTGCATAATCACTTCATTGATAATCCCCTTTTTGGTATTAAAATTGTAAGTAATTTCCTTGGAACGGTATTTTTGTCCTTTTTCTGTAAAAACAGGCAGTCCTTCCATGGTTCCGTTGCTGTCGGGACGGCCATTAGCATTCAAAATCCGTGTGTCGAAATTAATGGTAACAGAATCGGCTTCCAATTCTATGTCTTGATAGTGAAGTTTGGCCTTTTTGTAAAGGTAAACTTGTTTGGTTTTCAGGTCAAAAACGATGGAATCCTCGGCTTTGTAATCCACCTTGTCGGTGAGGGCATTGGGCGATTTTTTCTGAGCAGGCTGCAAAGAATCTTTTTTTGTCAAATTGACAGAGTCTTTTTCCGTTGGCGAAACAATTTCTTTGTCTGTTGTAACGTTTTGAGTTGTCGTGTCGATGGAAAAAACGGCAAACTTTCCTGCAAAAGCAGGTAAGGCGGAAAAGTTCCAGAACAAGATCAGGATAAAGCCGGAAAGTTTATATATTGCCGAATGTTTTGCCAAAAAACAAAATTTTAAATGTACCTTTGCACTTTCAGTAGAAAGCCGAATTAACCTGCAAAATTAAGATTATTAGACTGAATTTTAAACAAAATAATGAATAAAGATTCATGAAAAGAATAGTTATAATTATTTTTATACTCATAATCAGTATAAGTAGCGCATTTTGTGTGGGCGGAAAAGGTGGTGTAAAAAAAATTGTTATCGACCCCGGACATGGAGGTGTTAAGCCGGGCGCCATCACCAAAAACAGCAAGGAAAAAGACATTACGCTTGCTGTTGCTTTAAAACTAGGGCAACTTATCAAAGACAACTGTCCCGATGTGGAGGTTATTTATACCCGCAAAACCGATGTGGATGTGGATCTTTTTGAAAGAGCCCACATTGCCAATCGCAACAAAGCCGATTTATTCCTTTCCATACATGTAAATTCTTCGCCAAAATCGGAACCTACGGGAATGGAAACCTTTGTGATGGGGCTTTCTAAAACCAGCGCCAACCTGGAAGTGGCCAAGAAAGAAAATGCCGATATCCTTTTGGAAGACAATTATGAATCGAACTATCAGGGTTTCGACCCACGTTCGCCGGAAGGCCACATCATGTTTGCCATGTACCAAAATGCTTTTATTGACAAAAGCTTGGACTTTTCGGCCAAAATTCAAAAATATTATGCAAAACAAGTGCCCTCACCCAACAGAGGCGTAAAACAGGCCGAATTTTTAGTGCTTTATAAAACTGCCATGCCGTCGGTTTTGACGGAAATCGGCTTTATGAGCAACCCCGACGAAGAGGATTACCTGACCAATCCTCAAGGGCAAGGTGAAATAGCGTACGCCATTTTCAATGCCTTCAGGGAATACAAGGCTAAAGAAGAAGATACAATTGTGCCAGACGACAAAGTCGTTATTAATATTTCCGGTTTTGTTCCGGGTGCAAAAGTTACCAAAAAACCGAGGATTGAAAAAGAAAAAACTGTAGCAAGTAACGAAAAACCTAAGCAGGAAACTTCCAAACCTCAGGAAAAAGAGAAACCAGTTGAAAAGGAAAAAGCTGTAGAGAAAGAAAAGCCCGAAATGGCAAATATTGATAAACAAGAAACAGAAAAACAGGAAAGCACTAAAGCATCGGAAAAAGCAAATAAATCCGGTATTGAATATAAAATACAGTTCCTTATTTCGAAAACCAAGTTGGCTGAAAACGATAAAAAATTGAACGGTTTGACAAAAACATCTTTTTATCAACAGGATGGGCTTTACCGCTACACTTATGGTTCGGCCGAAAACATAGAAAAAGCCAAAATTATTTTGGATGAAGTAAGGGGCAAAAAATTCAAAGATGCTTTTATTATAGCGTTTAAAGAAGGGAGACGAATTGATTTGCAGGAAGCTATAAAATACACAGAAAAGAATTAATACAAGATAGATAAAATATAGATAAGAACTTTTTCTTTGTTTTTGACAAGAAAATTTTGCCGAAAGCAAAATAAAAACAGATAAATCTTGTCTTAAATAAAATAAATTAGTTTTAAGAGCAGATTAGGTCAAATATAAAATGAAAAAACTACAAATCAAGCCCGAAATAAAAGTGGGCATCATAGGAATTCTAACCATTGCTATTTTAATCTGGGGAATAAATTTTCTAAAAGGGAAAAACATTTTTAATACGGACAATACTTATTATGCCGTGTTTTCGGATTTAAAGCGTCTGCCAAAATCCAGTGGAGTTTATGTGAATGGATTACGTGTGGGAACAGTAAGTAAAATCATTTACAGAGACCCTTGCCTGCGCTCTTTTTTAGTGGAATTTACAGTAAATTCTGATATTCAAATACCTAAAGATTCTTATGTTGCTGTAGAAACGGAACTACTGGGATCTAAATTTTTAAAAATTGTTATCGGTGATGCTTCCGATTTTCATGCCGAATGTGATACGGTTTTGGTAAATGAAGCCGGTGAAGGGACTTTTGCTGCAATTATGGGCGAAATAAAACCAATAAAAGACAAAGCGGAGTCGGTTCTAACCCACCTTGATTCTGTATTGCTTGCTGTAAATACCGTTTTGGATAAGGATGGACAAAAGAATCTTTCCGAAGCATTGAAAAACATCAACTCAATGTCCGGGCATTTATCTTCGGCTTCTTTGAATATCGACAACCTTTTGCAAAGCGAAAAAAACAGAATTTCTGAAATTTTGGCTAACGCTGAAAATATTACTAAAACGTTGAAAAACAATAGTGGTAAACTGAATAATATTATCAATAATTTTTCAAATATCAGCGACACCATCGCTAAAGCCAATATTGCCGGAACATTGAGAGATGCCAACTCTTCCTTAAATTCTTTGTCGAACATTATGAACAAGATAGAAAAAGGCAAAGGCAACGTAGGCTTGCTCTTAAACAACGATTCGTTATATTACAATTTGGAAAAGACTTCTTCTAACCTCAACGCACTTATTGAAGATGTGAAAGCCAACCCAAAACGGTATGTGAAAATTTCGGTGTTTTAGGGGATTTGGTGTAAAGTTTTTTCGACAGGATTTAGGATTAGGTAATTTGAAAATGAGAAAATCAATTCAAATTACCTAATTTTGTTTTCCCTTTTTTCAATTGAAAAAATCGCCTTCAAATTTATTCATCTTTTTTTATTATTCATCAAAAACCGCTACTTTTGCAATAAGACAGGAAAAATTCCTGTTTGACAATATTCTTGTTTTAAATAAATTACAAATGAAAAAACTGATATTTTTACCGTTAATTGTTCTTTTGTTGCTTGGTTGTGGTAACAGTGAAAAGAAAGAAATTATCTCACGTTACGAAAACAATAATCCCAAACTGATTTATTACGTAGTGGGAAAAGATGGAAAAAAAGAACGTGTGAAAGAGGAAATGTTGTACGAAAATGGCAAAACACGCTATTTGGGGGAATTTAAAAACGAAGTTCCCAATGGAAATTGGAAATATTATTTTGAAACAGGGAAACCGTTTGCCCAAGCTATTTTCGACGACACCAACACCATGGGAAAAGACTGGATATTTTATGATGAAACGGGTGCGAAATTATTTCCAGAATCGACAGACATTCGTGAAGGAGTGGCTTTGGATGGTCAGCATTGCCCTACAAGTGTGGCCTTTTCTAAAGGGGATTTATCGACCCATATTCAATTTTTTGACGATTTCAAGCCCTATTCAAAAGGAACGACCAAGAACCAAGTGAAAGAAGGGGAATGGCTTTTCTATTATAAAAACGGAAATTTGCAAACCAAAGGAACTTTTGTTGCGGGAGAATTGGAAGGTTTGCAAGAAGTCTATTATGAAAACGGGCAATTGCGTTACAAAGGAAACTTTAAACAAGGGAAGCGTGTAGGAATTTGGTATTTTTACAATGAAGACGGCAACTTGGACGCAGAAAAGAATTTTGACGAAAAATAAATAGTAACCCATAAAAAAATCAAAAAAACATGAAAAAGATTTTATTTACAGTGGTCATGATTTCGCTTTTTGGCGCTTGTAAAAGCAACACCAATAAGGAAACTGCTAAAACATTGAACAACATGGAAGCAAAAGTAGCTGAATTTGCTGAAGTTACCCTAACTACAGACTTGAGCAAATTGACAGAGAAAGAAAAACAGCTGGTTTCTATTTTTATAGACATCGCTCAAATTATGGATGGAATTTTCTGGGAACAGACTTTTCCTGGCAAAGCCTTGTTAGACACCATCAGCGACCCCGCTACCAAAGAATTTGCCATGATAAACTATGGCGTTTGGGATCGTTTGGATAACTTGAAACCTTTTGTAAGTGGTTGGGGCGAAAAGCCTGCCGGCGCCAATTTTTACCCTGCCGATATGACCAAGGAAGAATTTGAGGCTTATGCCGACAGCAACAAAACCAGCCTTTACACCATCTTGAAAAGAGGCACAGATGGAAAATTACAAACCATTTGGTATAAGGACGCTTACAAAGAACAACTTTCAAAGGCTATTGAATTGATGAAAAAAGCCAGCGAACTGGCCGAAGACAAAGGTTTGAAAAAATATTTGGATCTCCGTATCAAAGCTTTTGAAACAGACAATTATTTCGAAAGTGACATGGCTTGGATGGACATGAAGACAAGCAATTTGGATTTGGTTGTAGGCCCTATCGAAAACTACGAAGACAAACTGTTTGGCTATAAAACCGCTTACGAATCTTTTGTGTTGGTAAAAGACAACAAATGGAGCAACGATTTGGCAAAATTCACCAAAATGTTGCCTGCTTTGCAAAAGGAATTGCCCTGCGACCCAAAATACAAAAAAGAAGTACCCGGAACAGATTCCGATTTGAATGTATATGACGCCATTTACTATGCAGGCGATTGTAATGGAGGAAGCAAAACCATTGCCATCAACTTGCCGAATGACGAAAGAGTGCATTTGCAAAAAGGTTCTCGCCGTTTGCAATTGAAAAACTCTATGCAAGCCAAATTCGACAAAATCCTGATGCCGATTGCGGAATTGGTTATCTGCCAAGAGCAAATCAAAAACGTAAAATTCGATGCTTTCTTTTCCAATGTAACTTTCCACGAAGTGGCCCATGGTTTGGGAATTAAACAAACCATTACCGGAAAAGGCAATATCCGCGAAGCTTTGAAAGAACAATACAGCCCATGGGAAGAAGCCAAAGCCGATATTTTAGGCGTGTTTATGGTTCAAAAACTAATTGAAAAAGGCGAAATTACCAATTGCACGGTGGAAGACATCTACACTACATTTATTGCCGGAATGTTGCGTTCAGTGCGTTTTGGCGCTGCTTCCGCCCACGGAAAAGCCAATGCCATGTGCTACAATTTCTTCGAAACTCATGGAGCTTTCAGCAGAAATGCTGAAGGGAAATATGTGATTGATGTGGAAAAAGCCGAAGCAGCTCTTCGCGAATGGTCTGCCCTGATCTTGAAAGTGGAAGGCGAAGGCGATTATGATTTTGCTAAAAAATATAACGACGAAAATTCTGTAATTAAAGAAGCTTTGCAAAAAGATTTGGACAAAGTGAAAGCTGCCAGCATTGCAAAAGACATTCGCTTTGTGCAAGGTAAAAAAGTCTTGGGATTACAATAAAATCTTTAAATACAAGTTTTTCAAAGGACGGGATTGCTTTCAGTAATCCCGTTTTCTTTTTAAAGATGGTTTGTGTTTGGAGAAAAATAATTGCATTATAATCTGTAATTTTGCAGAAAATATAATAAACATGGAAGAAACCGAATACAAGGAAGTAGAAAACGTGCAAAGCGAAGAAATATCCCCTCAAAAAAGCGGACAACCAGCGCAGGAAGAACAAAAACCACCTCAAAAACGGGGCTGGAACTTAAGCCTGATGCTGACCGCAAGTTTTATTAATGCTGCGTTCTATGCGTTTTCATTGTTAAGTATTTTTCTTTTTATAAACGATTTTAAGGCGCAATCCTACGTCCTGCCCGACGATTTGGCTTTTTTGCAAGACAGTGTCGATATGTTGCTGAGTTTGGATAGAACCCTTTTCTTGTTTTGGGGACTGCTCTATGTGCTTTCGTTTTCGGGTGCCGCCCTTATGTGGAAGATGAAAAAAATAGGATTCCACCTCTATACCTGTGCACAATTGGGAATCCTTGCCTTTGGCTTCATTTTCATTGGCAGAAACAGCATTGCCTTGGGCGACATTATGCTCACAGCTTTGTTTATTGTATATTATGCCATGCATTTGAAACGATTCAACTAAACAAGCCATGACAACTTTTCAGGAACTTCTTTCGCAGGAGCAATTTTCAAAAGAAGACTTGGTACGGATGCTTTCTGCGCAAGGCAAAGAAAAAGAAATGCTTTTTGCAAGATCAGCAGAAGTAAAAGCTGCGTATGTAGGAAATAAAGTGTATTTGCGCGGATTGGTGGAGTTTTCGAATATTTGTAAGAAAAACTGTTATTATTGTGGTATTCGTGCAGGGAATGAACATGTGTCGCGCTACACCGTTTCGGAAGAAGATGTTTTGGCGGCAGCACGTTTTGTAAAGCAGCAGGGTTACGGTTCAATGGTTTTGCAATCGGGGGAACAGAGTTCCAAATATTTTTCGGAAACCATTGCCCGTTTGTTGGAAAAAATACATAAGGAAACCGGAAATACCATAGGCATCACGCTTTCGTTGGGAGAACAAAGCCTCGAAACGTATCAACGTTGGTTCAATGCCGGAGCAAAACGGTACTTGTTGCGCATAGAATCTTCAAACCCTGAATTGTATCATAAAATACATCCGCAAGATATTACCCACAGCTACAAAAAACGTATGGAAGCTTTGCATTTTATTCGCAAAGCAGGTTTTCAATTGGGCACAGGCGTAATGATTGGCTTGCCTTTTCAGACTTTGGAAAATTTAGCCGAAGACCTTTTATTTTTCCAAACCCTGGACGTGGATATGGTGGGTATGGGGCCTTATATAGAGCATTCCGAAACGCCTTTGTACCAATATAAAGAGGAACTGTTGCCGGTGGAACAGCGTTTGGATTTGTCGTTAAAAATGGTAGCCATTCTTCGCTTGTTGATGAAAGATATAAACATAGCCGCAACCACGGCTTTGCAGACCCTGCATCCCGAAGCGCGCGAAGAAGCTTTACGCGTGGGCGCCAATATCATTATGCCCAATATGACGCCTCAACAGTTCCGCGAAAACTATTTTTTGTATCAAAATAAGGCTGTAACCAAAGATGATGCTGCCACCTACCATAAATATTTAGAAACCGCCGTGCGACGTGTCGGTTGCGAAATTGTGTATAATGAACATGGCGATTCCCCACATTTTAAAAAGAAAGAGAGCGTAAAATGAATTTATATTCTATAGAAACCCCTTGTTGTAGCTTTGATGCCGGCGCCATGTTTGGCGTAGTGCCTAAATCCATTTGGCAGAAAAGCGTTACCCCCGATGAAAACAATTTGGTAAAAAGCTCCATGCGCTGCCTTTTGGTGGTGGAAGGCGACAGAAAAATATTAATAGACACGGGAGTGGGAAATAAGGTAAACGAAAAAACCAAGCAAAACTTTCACATGGAAGATACTCTTTCGTTGAAAGAACTTCTGCATGAAAAAGGATTTTTGCCCGAAGATATTACCGATGTGGTTTTTACGCATTTACATTTCGACCATGTAGGCGGTGCGGTGGTTTTTGGTGAAAATAAAGAACTCCAACCTTTGTTTCCGAATGCAAAACATTGGGTAAGCAAACAGCAATGGGAACGGGCGTTGAATTCAAATCCTCGCGAAGCGGCCTCCTTTTTGCCGGAAAATTATATGTCTTTGCACGAAGCAGGATTGCTTTATTTCATTGACTCCAACACAGAAATGACACCTTTCATTTCTGTGCGCCTGTTTGACGGACACACCGAGGGGCAGATAATTCCTTTTATAAAGTATAGCGAAAGAACTTTGGTTTTTATGGCCGATTTTATCCCCACAGCCTATAACCTACCACTGCCTTATGTGCCGGCCTACGACACCAAACCCCTTGATTCCATGGCCGAAAAAGAAGCTTTTTTAAAAGAAGCCCAAGAAAAAGGCTATGTGCTTTTCTTTGAACACGATTATGAACACGAATGTATAACTGTGGAAGAAACGCCCAAAGGTATCCGCAAAGGGAAAACCTTTAGTTTGGAAGAGTTTGTAAGGAAAAACTAAACATGTTCCCCATACAAATCAAAGGCGTCTGTATCTGTGATTTTAACAGAATAAAATTCCCCAATTTTTAGTTTTTCTGAAATAGGAATCAGCACTTCGTTATCTATTTCCGGCGAGTCGAACTCGGTTCTGCCTACCCAGAAATCATTTTCTTTCCGGTCAATAAGAACTTTGAATATTTTACCAACTTTAACCTGATTAATTTCTTCGGAAATTCTTTCCTGCAAAGACATCAGCTCGTCTGCGCGCGATTGTTTTACTTCTTCGGGAACTATGTCGCCCAAAATATAAGCAGGGGTATCCTCTTCCGGCGAATATTGAAAAACACCTAAACGCTCAAAACGCATTTCGGTAATAAAATCCTTTAACTTTTGAAATTCTTCTTCGCCTTCGCCCGGATAGCCCACAATCAAAGTCGTGCGCAAGGCTACACAAGGCAAATATTCCCTGATTTTTCTCAAAATATCTCTTGTCCCTTTTTCGTCAATGCCTCTCTGCATGGACTTTAAAATAGCAGAATCGATATGTTGTAAAGGGATGTCAATATATTTACAAATATTTTCTCTTTCTTTCATTATCTGCAAAGCATCTTCCGGAAAAGCTGTTGGGAAAGTATAGTGTATGCGAATCCATTCTATTGCTTTGATGTCCGAAAGTCGGCGCAATAATTCACCCAACATGCGTTTGCCATACAAATCAAGACCATAGTAAGTTGTGTCTTGCGAAATAACCAGCAATTCCTTTACGCCCTCATCAGCTAATCGTTTGGCTTCCTCCACAAGTTCTTCTATAGGCCGCGAAATATGTTCGCCGCGAATCAAAGGAATAGCACAATAGGAACAGGCTTTGTTACAGCCTTCGGCAATTTTCAAGAAAGCATAATGTTTGGGTGTGCTAATTTCGCGTTTTTCGTATAAAGACTTTTCTATTTCCGTTCCCAAAAACTTCAAAATATCTTCCCATTCATGCACACCAAAATAAGCATCCACGTTGGGTAATTCGGATTTTAAATCATCCTTGTAACGTTGCGATAAACAACCACAAACAATCAATTTTTTCAATTTTTTCTTTTTTCGCAATTCCGAAAATTGCAAAATCATATCAACAGATTCTTCTTTGGCGTCGCCGATAAAACCGCAGGTATTAATAATTACTATTTCAGCATCATTTTTTGGTGAATCAAAAACCACAGAGTAACCGTTCTCTTTCAAATGTCCGGATAAATATTCGGAATCCACTACGTTTTTCGAGCAACCCAAAGTAACTATATTGATTTTATTTTGAACCATATTTTTTTGGAATAAAAATTAAAAAAAAAATTAGCGTTTAAACGGTTTTAAAAAGCCCCACAAGTTTATTGCAACTTGTGAGGCGGATGAAATTCAATAAGAAAATATTATTCTTCGAATAAACTTTCCACAAAAGCTTTTGCATTAAATAGTTGTAAATCGGTCATCTTTTCACCCAAACCAATATAGCGAACCGGAATTTTAAATTGGTCGGAAATGCCGATAACCACGCCGCCTTTTGCCGTTCCGTCTAATTTTGTTAAAGCAATAGAATTCACTTGTGTAGCTGCGGTAAATTGTTTGGCTTGTTCAATAGCATTTTGTCCGGTCGAAGCGTCCAAAACCAAAAGCACTTCGTGAGGCGCATCGGGAATTACTTTTGCCATCACATTGCGGATTTTGGTCAATTCGTTCATCAATCCGACTTTGTTGTGCAGGCGGCCTGCGGTGTCAATCAAAACAACATCGGCTTGTTTTGCCACAGCCGATTTCAAAGTGTCGAAAGCCACAGAAGCGGGGTCAGCATTCATTCCTTGCGAAACAATAGGCACACCCACTCTTTCTGCCCAAATGGTCAACTGGTCAACGGCTGCAGCACGAAAAGTGTCGGCAGCGCCCAATACAACAGATTTTCCCTCTTGTTTAAGCTGGTACGCCAATTTCCCAATGGTGGTGGTTTTTCCCACACCATTAATTCCCACAACCATAATAACATACGGTTTATGGCTATTTGTGAAACTGAAATCCGTAATTTCTTCTTTTTCGGATTCTAACAAAAGTTTTCCGATTTCTTCTTTTAAAATATTGTTTAATTCACTTGTTCCGAGATATTTGTCTCTTTGGACGCGTTCTTCAATGCGGCGGATTATTTTCAATGTAGTTTCTACGCCGACATCGGAAGTAACCAAAATTTCTTCCAAATTATCCAATACATCGTCATCAACTTTCGATTTTCCGATGATTGCTTTGGAAAGTTTGCCAAAAACATTCTCCTTGGTTTTGGCTAAGCCTTGGTCAAGGGTTTGTTTTTTTTCTTTGCTAAAAAAAGAGAAAAGAGCCATCTTATTTTTCTTTGGGATAAATACTTAACGAAATACAAAGCTACAAAATTTTGTGTATTTCAGAAAATAAAAAAGTCCCGATTACAATTCGGGACTCTATAAAAAATATGCTAAGCAAAATTTATTTTTTTGCCAAAAAATCTTTTACTTGTTCAGAAGCTACCATTGTTTCTTTAAAAGAGTAAGCTCCTGTTTTTGGAGAACGCTCCATTCTGATAACTTTTGCAAAATCCTTCCCTGTAGAAGTTTTAAGTGTTGCAACTACTTTCTTTGCCATAACTCAAATCCTTTTATTATGTTATTTAATTTCTTTGTGAACGGTCATCTTTCTTAAGATGGGATTGTATTTCTTCAATTCCAAACGTTCTGGAGTGTTCTTTTTACTTTTTGTAGTAATATAACGTGAAGTGCCTGGCATACCGCTTGTTTTGTGCTCAGTACATTCCAAAATCACTTGAATTCTTGCGTCTTTACTTTTCTTTGCCATTTCTTTAACTTGTTTTTGGATTTGCAAAGATAGAACTTTTTTATAAATCTGCCTAATGATTCCACTAAAAAAACATTTTTTTAAGAATATTTTCTCGTAATTCGCATATTTTCAGTTTTTTAAAAATCTCACGATAACTATTTAATAGATTTCTATATTTAAGTTATATAGAAGCCAAGGATTTTGATTATCTTTGCAAAATTCTATATGGAAAGACAACAAACATTAAACAGTGGGGTAACAGTGAATGGGCGCGGTTTGCACACCGGCTCTGTTGTTTCTTTGCAAATGCTTCCTTCCGAAGAAAATACAGGGATTTTGTTCTGCAGAACAGATATTCCTGATTCTCCTTTAGTGAAAGCAGACGCAAATTTAGTTACAGATACCTCAAGAGGTACTACTTTGGAATACCAAGGGGTTAAGGTTTACACCACAGAGCATTTGCTTGCGGCACTTACCGCGCTTAATGTGGACAATGCTTTGATTGAACTGAATGGCCCCGAAGTGCCTATTTTGGATGGAAGCGCTAGATATTGGGTAGAAGCTATCAACAGCGTGGGGGTTTGTGAACAAAATGCGGAAAGAAAGTATTATAAAATACAGGATATTATTACCTACGTAGATGCAGAAAATGAAATCGAAATGATTGCCCTTCCAGCAGATACTTTCAAGGTAACTGTCCTTATTGATTTCAAAACAAAAGTTTTAGGCAAACAATATGCCACGATTGAAAGTTTGGACGATTTTGTAACTGAAATAGCTCCTTGCAGAACGTTCGTTTTTTTACATGAATTGGATTTTCTATTGAAAAACAATTTAATTCGCGGTGGAGATTTGGACAATGCCTTGGTTTTTGTTGAAAAACTGCTAGAACCCAACGAAATGAGCCACTTGGCAAAGTTGTTCAATAAAACCATAGATGATTTAAAAGTTGAAGAAGGTGTTTTGAATAATGTAAAAAGATATTTTTCAAATGAACCGGCGAGACATAAACTACTTGATGTTGTCGGCGATTTGAGACTTGTTGGAATGCCGCTGAAAGGCCATTTTATCTTGAAACGCCCCGGTCATAAATCGAATGTAGCTTTAGCAAAACTTATAAAAAAACAAATTATGGAAAATAGCAATGGTGTTCCGGTCTATAATCCGGATGTTCCACCTATATATGACATTAATGCTATAAAAACAATGCTTCCCCACCGCCATCCTTTTCTTTTGATAGACAAGATTATAGATGTTACGGACACTTCTGTGGTGGGAATCAAAAATGTGACCATGAATGAGCCTTTTTTCGAAGGCCATTTCCCCGATGAACCTGTAATGCCGGGCGTTCTTATTGTAGAAGCTATGGGACAAACAGGTGGTATTTTAGCTTTGCGAATGGTAGAAGATCCCGAAAAATATTCTACGTATTTCGTGAAATTCGATAATGTGAAATTCCGCAGCAAGGTAGTCCCCGGCGACACTTTGATTTTAAAAATGGAACTTTCGGCACCTATCCGCAGAGGCTTAGTGCAAATGCACGGAACGGTTTATGTGGGCTCAAAAATTGCTGTTGAAGCAGATTTGATGGCGCAAATTGCAAAAAATAAAGAATAATACAATATATACAATGTCGCAAGAATTTAAAAATGTAAGCCCACATGCCAAAATAGGGCAAAATGTTTTTATTGGTAACTTTACCACAATAGAAGATGATGTAGAAATTGGCGACAATACATGGATAGGACCAAATGTTACTATCTTTTCAGGTGCCAGGATAGGGAAGGACTGTAAGATTTTTCCCGGAGCTGTAATAGCCGGAATTCCTCAGGACTTGAAATTTGGCGGCGAAAAAACACTTGCCATTATCGGCGATAATACGACCATACGCGAATGCGCAACCATTAACCGTGGAACCAAAGCACATGGCGAAACAACAATCGGGAAAAACAGTTTTATTATGGCTTATGCTCATGTTGCCCACGATTGTATAATAGGCGATAATGTTATTTTGTCAAATTCTACTGCTTTGGCAGGCCATATAGAAGTAGGCGATTGGGCTATTTTAAGCGGCGCATGCGCCATTCATCAATTTTGCAAGATAGGTGCTCAT
>JAVBMO010000190.1:0-12115 GCA_031552355.1 Bacteroidales bacterium
ACACAAAAACAAATTGAATATGAGTAACATAGATTGGAAAAACTTACCTTTTGGGTATTTCAAGACAGATTTCAATATTCGCTGCTACTACCGCGATGGAAAATGGGGCGAATTAGAAGTTTCTTCTTCAGAAGAAATTACCATGCACATGGCTGCAACTTGTTTGCACTATGGTCAAGAAGCTTTTGAAGGTATGAAAGCTTTCAGGGGCGAAGACGGAAAAGCTCGTATCTTCCGTTTGGAAGAAAATGCCAAACGCTTGATGCATTCTTGCGAAGGAATCATGATGGCGGAATTTCCTATGGAAAAATTCAAAGAAGCGTGTGTTAAAGCCGCTGAATTGAATTCAAAATTCATTCCTCCTTATGGAACCGGCGCTTCTTTGTATTTTCGTCCTTTGATTATTGGAACAGGCCCTCAAGTTGGAGTAAAACCTGCTAACGAATATTTGTTTATTGTATTCGTTTGCCCTGTAGGCCCTTACTTCAAAGAAGGTTTCAATCCTGTAAGAATGCAAATTGCCCGTGATTACGACCGCGCTGCACCTCTTGGAACAGGTACTTTTAAAGTGGGTGGAAACTATGCTGCCAGCTTAAAAGCCAATGAAAGAGCTCACAAAGAAGGGTTTTCAACGGTTCTTTTCTTGGATGCAAAAGAAAAGAAATATATTGACGAAGCAGGCCCTGCCAACTTCTTTGGTATCAAAAACAATACCTATGTCACTCCGGAATCTCCTTCCATTCTTCGCTCTATTACCAATATGAGCTTGAGAGAATTGGCAAAAGATATGGGATTGACTGTTGAAGAACGTCATATTTCTGTTGACGAAATCGGTACATTTGAAGAAATAGGCGCATGCGGAACTGCTGCTGTTATTACTCCTATCAAAGAAATTGTGGACAGAGAAACCGGAACTACTTTCACTTTCTGCAAAGATGGAAAAGCCGGCGCTTGGTCAACAAAATTATACGAACGTTTGCAAGCTATCCAATATGGTACTGCAGAAGATAAATTCAACTGGAACACTGTTTTAGACATATAATTGTTGAACAATAAAATAAAGGGCTTTTCAATCTTGGTATTCTCGATTGAAAAGCCCTTTTTGCTATGAAAAAAATCCTGATTATCCAAACAGCTTCCATTGGTGATGTTATTTTGGTAACGCCTATCCTTGAAAAACTACATTTGTTTTTCCCGCAGGTACAAATAGATGTTTTATTGAAAAGAGGCACTGAATCTTTATTCAAAGAACATCCTTTTTTGAATGAAGTATTGGTTTGGGATAAACGCCAACGCAAATATAAAAATTTGTTTGCTTTGCTTGGCAAAATTCGTAAACAACGCTATGATTTGGTTGTCAATGTGCAAAGATTTGCTTCTTCGGGATTTGTTGCCACTTTTTCAAAAGCGAAACAAAAAGTGGGTTTTTCAAAAAACCCTTTTTCCTTTTTTTACACCAAACGCTACGAGCATAAAATAGACTGCGAGCAGAGTCCAGTGCATGAAGTAGAGCGAAATTTGTCGCTTATTTCAGATTTTACAGATAAAAATCCGGTAAAACCCAAACTATATCCTTCGGAAAAACATTTCGACAAAGTATTGCCTTTCAAAACCGGTAAATATATTTGCATAGCGCCAGCTTCGCTATGGTTTACAAAACAATTTCCAAAAGAAAAATGGATTGAATTTTTGGATTTTACCGACCAAAGTTCGACTGTTTTTTTACTTGGTGGCAAATCCGACGAAAATCTCTGTGACGAAATAAAAGAAAACACCAAACATCCTTTGGTAATAAATCTAGCAGGCGCTTTGGACTTTTTAGAAACCGTCGCTTTGATGAAAGATGCACAGATGAATTATGTAAATGATTCGGCGCCTATGCACTTGGCTTCTTCCATAAATGCGCCTACCTCAGCCATTTTCTGTTCCACTGTACCGGCATTTGGCTTCGGCCCTTTGTCCGATGAACAAAAAATTGTGGAAACCAAAGAAACATTGAGCTGCCGTCCCTGTGGTTTACATGGTTACAAAGAGTGCCCGGAAAAACATTTTCGCTGCGCTTTAACTATTGATATCAAGGAAATTTAACCAACAATCCTATATTTTATTCTTCTGTTGCCACAAAAGGTTCTTCGCCCTGCAAAGAAATATTGGTTTGATAATTATTTTTTCCGGCATAAGGAGAAATTGCATTATATGGCACAGTTTCTATCAAAAGATTCATAGGTTTTACTTGCAAACGCAACATATAATCCGACAACAATTGATTGCGTTTGGTTGCCAAAGCATTCATTTGAGTATCCACCTGAGGCTTGTAAATAGCAAGGGCTTTGGCATAAACATCCATCTTTGCAAGAGTGTCATTCTGAACCTTTTTGTTTGCAAAATTAAGTAATCCGGCATCTGCATCTTTGATTTCTGCTATGGCAGATAGGTCGGAAGCATCCATTCCATTTGAAAGCTTTTCAGGATTTTCAGACAGATAGTAATCTTTTTTTAAATCCAATAAGGACAATTCCCGAGCGGCTTGTTCGTAGTTTATATACTGTTTGATATTCAGCACCAATTCAGGCTTTGCCAAAACAATATTGGCCAATTGGTTGAATTTATCATACTGTGCCGGAGTAAATTCATCTTGAACACTTGCAAATTCTATTTCTTTAACTTCCTCGGCATTAAATCCCATAGATTTTGACAAAAAGTCAAATGGCGCCAAAGCTACTTTAACCAACAAATTCGATAAAGTTTTTAAGATTATTTTTTTGTAGGAAAATTCTGGGGAATTGATATTCCCTTCTATCGGAAGGTCTATTTTGATTTCTTCGTTTCGGTCTTTCAAAATATAAAGCGCTGTACGCAAAGGCACTTTCATAACAGGTTTAATATCTTTTTGAACAGGATTTACATTGCATTTATAAAGATTTAAACCATTAACTCCTTTCAACTTGTTATTTTTTACCACATTATGGCTCGAAACAGTCAAAATCCCTTTTGAGATGGGATAAGCCGTATATTCAAGCGTATAAGGTGTAAAGTCTGTCATGGAAAGGTGCTGCAAACTGATTTTTAAATCCAAGTTGGAAAAATCATTAATATTACCATTCCAAAGTATATGCGCTTCGCCGGTGGTTCCTATTTTACCTTTTACTTCAACTTTGTTATGCTTATCAAGATTGAAATCCGCAGCTACAACAGATAATTCACTCACATCATAACCAAAAGGTACTTGCATATCCTTGTTTTCGACATGAATGCGCGTTCCTTGCATATCAATTTTAGCAATCAACAATTGCATAGGTTTGGATTGTTTTTCCGATGTGGAGGTATCCAATTTTTCTTCTGTTTTGTTTTCTGCTATATTTTCAGATTTGCCATTTTCCTTTTTTTGGGTTCCAGAACTTTTGAACAAAGATGAAAAATTATTTGTCCCGCCTTTTTCCATAATAAACTGTGTGGAAAGCCCTTGTGTCGAAAATTCATTCAAAATATATTCCGAGTTTTCCAAATCCAAGGAAGCAATATCCACAAATATTTTTTGAGCGCCCAGTACCAAAGCGGCCTTATCATCGCGAAGGTCAAGTTGAGTTAATGCCACGGTTCCCTGCACAGCCAAATTCATGATATGGTTCATATCGCCAATTATGTCGAGATGGGTTTCCAGTAAGCCTTTCAAGCTCCCCATCCGCATAGATTGTTGCAAATAAGGAAGGACGCCATCCAAAGTAAATCTTTCCAAATCCAGATGGATATCAAATGTCGATTTTTCTATGTCGTATTTAACTTTGGATGCCAAAACACCCCCATCGGTAAATGCCAAACGAAAGCCGACATTGGTTTCTTTTCCTGAAAAATAAACTCCCGGAATATTCAAATTCAAATCCTTGATATCCCATTTGCTGCCTATTGCCAAATCTTTATAGAAAACATTCCCACCACGAAGCTGGATATCATAAATCCCTACATCCCACAGCTTTGCATTTGGGTCTTTTGGTTCAGGTGTGGTATCGTTAGAAGCAAATTTTTTGATAATATCATCAAAGCTAAATATACTGTCGTTTTGCCAAAGGTTTAAACGCAAATTCGTCAGATGGATTTTTTGAATGATCACCTTATTTCTCAAGAAATCAAAGAGTTTTACCTTTACAGCCAAAGTATCAAAGGTTATAAAACTCGCCTTTTCATCTTGTTCTTTAATATCAAATCCGGCAATTTTCACTGAACCTGTAAATATATTCAGCGACAATTTATCCATTGTTGCCACACGGCCTACAAGCTCCTTGCTATTTTTCTCGATATACCATTTGGCAATGGGCGAAACAACTAAAGCGATGGTGATAATCCAAAATACCAATGCTCCTGCCACTATAAGGCCTATTTTTGCAGGCTTTTTTATTTTCATATTCTTCATCTTTTTTCTCACTATAAAGATTCTACAAAAATACTGCTTAATCAAGAAACTTTCAAATAAAATAAAACAAACCACATCAAAATAAGTTTGAGTATTTCCCAAAATAAAAAGCGGCTGCAAAACTTTGCAACCGCTATCTTTACGAAAGTATAATCCACTCCTGAAAATTATTCTTCCTTAACTGCTGTTTCCTCTTGAATTGTTTCTTCTTTTTCTACTTCAGCAAGTTCGTCTGATAATTTTTGTAATTTTTCAATAATTGTATCAATTTTTTCCTTTGAAGTGGTTTTAATAGTGCTTTTATAGCTTTCAAACTTTGTTTTAGTTTCCTCGGAAATATTTTTTCCGCTTGTATAAGTTTTGGTTATAGCCTTATCCAAAGCTTCAGAAACTTTATCTAAAGCTGCATTCTTCTTTTGCAAAATGGTGTCCAAATCGGGTGTTTTCATAGCAGTTCATTTTAAAGGTTTAACAATCATTCTGAAAGATCTGTATTTTATTTGCAGCAATTTATATGCCATAAAGCTCATTAAAAATTTTATTAAAATCCCCTATTTATTAACAGAGGTCGGTAAATATTTATTTACTAACCTCTGAGAATATGCTTGTATGTACAAATAAATTTCAAGACATTCCTTATATCCTTAAAACCTTTAAGGAATCATTTTTTCTATCATTGGAATCAGTGTAATGTACAAACCTGTGATGATAGCGGTGGTAATTACACCTGAAATATTAGCACCTAAAGCCTCCGGCAAAATCAATGAAGACGGATTGTCTTTACTTACTATTTTCTGAGCTACTTTGGCTGTTGTCGGAACACAACTTACTCCGGCAATACCTATTACCGGGTTGAAATTCCCTTTGGTGATGAAATACATGGCATAACCGCCCAAAATTCCACCAACGCCGGATAAAAATAAAGCCACAATACCTAAAATCAATAGCATAAGTATTTTGGGGTTTAACAATAAATGGGCTTCGCACAAAATTCCCAAAAGAATTCCCAGCATAAATGTTGAACCATACAATAATGGCCCACTAATGAAATCAATAATATGTTTTAAGCCGGATTCACGAATAGCAACCCCAATGAACAATGAAAAGAACAAAGGTGCAGCCACGGGGAACAGCAAACAAAGGACTGTACACAAAATAACGGCAAAAGTTAATTTGGTTGCAGAACTATATTGCTTTTTCTTCTTTTTGCTGGTTCTGTCCATTTTAATAGACCTTAATTTTTTGGGAACCATCAGTTTTACCAAATAAGGGTATCCGCCGTAAGTCAAGCCCAAATACAAATAAGCTACAACCGTAATGGGAACAAACAAATCCTTTGACAAAGATAAAGAAGTAAACAAAACCATGGGGCCATCGGCACCTCCAACCATCGCAATAGAAGCACTGTCGCGCAAGCTTAATCCCATGGCATGAGCTATGGGAATGGTCAAAAAGGTTCCCAATTCGGCGCACAAAGCAATAAACATGCTTGTAATCGGCCGCTGAAGCAAATATCCGACATCCAACAATACGCCAATACCCATAAAAATAAAACAAGCTATCAATCCATTGCTGAATGTGAGAGTATAGACCGGTTGTAGAAAATCAATCTGCATTACATCAATCAGTTGAATGGGGTCGCTAATCATCGGATCCAAGAAAAGATTTCCTTGAGTACCGTCTGGCATAAACAAAATTCCGGCATTGATAGCAGCCATTCCTAACCCCATGGGAATCATTACCAAAGGTTCCAAAATTCCTTTTCGGCCAAGATATACCAAAAGAATTCCTAAGAAAATAAGGCCTATACGGGCAATAAATACACTTGTATCCGATGCCAAAAGGGTGGATATCCCCTGAAAAAGTTTTCCAATATCAATGCTTTCCATAATAATGACGAATTATTTCATTGTCGTTCATAAATTTTTCTTCCTTTTCCTTTTTGCTTGGATAGAAATGTTCCAACAATTCGTCATTTGATTGACGTTGAGCATCCAACAGCAAACCTTTTAATGTGCTACGGCGCGATTTGGTAATACTGTAAAGCCTTTTGCGCGCAGCAATATTTTCTGAAAGTGAAAAATTTTCGAAATAATTCAAGGAAGCACTGATTGCTTTGATGAGGTAAGCAACAACAAACCCAATAAAAAAGGCGGCAGCCATCATAGCCAATGTGCCTAAAATAACTTGTGACATGACTTTATATATTTATTTTGCCCGGAAAGAAAATATATAATTCTCCCAAGCAGATTAACCATTTTTTTACTAAAAAGAACCCTGTTCCTGTTTTTGAACAGAAAAGTAAAAAAAGGATTTATATAATCAGTCGCCGATGCTTTAAGAAACTTTGTCGATGGCAAATGAAGGAATTGGTATAGAAAAGATAATCTTCAACAGATTGTTCTATGCGGAAATTTTCTTTGTCTAAAAGTTTGTATTTTAAAGATTTGTCGTAGAGCTTTACCTGTTGTTCCGTAATGGTTTGAGTGGAATTGCTTCCGGAAAGGTTTACAGCAACAGATTTTAAGGTAATGTCGAAATGATTTAACCAATTTTCGAAAACGCAACAAACATCGCTATCATTATTGAAATTTGTAACATCAGTTTTTTCAGGCTTTTGTGCAAAGACAAAACCTGCAAAAATGCAAATGATGACAAATATGGAGGATAACTTTTTGTATTTCACGAAAAATCCTTATTATTGTGCAAATGTATAATTAATATTTCTAAGATTAATAACTTTTTGAAAAATTATCTTGTTTTTGTTTATTTCAAAAGGCTTTATTTATTTAACTATCATCATCAACCAAATAAGAAATAACATTTTCTTTGGTAATATAAAAAGAAGAATTTGCTTTGTCTCCACCAAAAATCATGTGTTTGAAATTTGGGAAACATCTGTTTACCGTATTCCAATGCCTTGCATGGTAAGAAATAATTCCTACATCACCCTTTTTTAAATCGGAAGAAACCGTTTCATAAAATTCATTTTCGGTTTGTCCTACAGGTTTATCAATGGCGAAACTTACTAAAAACCCGTGCTTTTTTATTTCTTGAAGCAGCGTGTAATTCCATGATTCAACAATCAACCGATTTCTCAGGTTATGCCTTGTGCAAACCGAATCTAATTCACGTGCAAGCGTATTAATTTGCTTGTCTGTTAGTTCCGGTGTTTTTAAATCCAACCAGAAGTATCTGTCAAAAGGATGTTTAATATGTTCAATAAGTCTAACCAAGCTCGTATCACTTGTTTCTTCGGGCCAATGCCCTACAATGGTTTGGTTTCTTAAAGTGTCAAAATAAATATCTACCTCCACCCCGGAATACAATTCACTTAATCTATGGCATTTGCTTATAGTGTTTGAGGCGTGAAGCCATACTTTACGATGGTTGTCTATTTTAAAATCAACTTTGGGGCTGTTTATGATAGGATAAAACTCTTCATTTTCCTTGGTACAAGAAGCAAGGAAAAGAAAAGCAGATAAAAACAAAGAGTATCTCTTTATTAATTTTATCCGGAATATTTTTCCGATTATGTATTTTGATTTTTTTTCGAAAAATCCCATAAACACCATTTGCATTGATTAAAACTTATTGCTTTTTTACAGGATTTTTGTATTCCATATTCAAATTATAGAATGTAAAAGCCCACAAATCGGCAGCTTCTTCAATAGATTTTGAAGTAGGTTTTCCGGCGCCGTGTCCGGCCATGGTTTCCACACGGATTAAGACCGGGTTGCCGCATTTTTGTTTCGATTGCAATTCGGCTGTAAATTTAAACGAATGTGCAGGCACTACGCGGTCGTCGTGGTCGGCAGTAGTAACTAAGGTTGCCGGATAACAAACACCCTCTTTCACATTGTGCAAAGGCGAATACCCCAACAGGTATTTGAAATCCGTTTCATTTTCGCTGGAACCGTAATCGTCTTTCCAAGCCCAGCCCACAGTGAATTTGTGGAAACGCAACATATCTAAAACGCCTACAGCAGGCAATGCCACCTTAAATAAATCGGGACGTTGAGTCATGCATGCTCCCACCAACAACCCCCCATTAGAACCGCCTTGAATGGCCAATTTTTCGGAAGAAGTATATTTTTCTTTAATCAGGTATTCTGCCGCAGCAATGAAATCGTCGAAAACATTTTGTTTTTTCAATTTGGTGCCGTCTTCGTGCCATTTGCGGCCAAATTCACCGCCACCCCTCAGATTGGCAGTAACCAAAATGCCACCGTTTTCCAAAAACAACATACGGCTAATGCTGAATCCGGGTGTCATGCTCGAATTGAATCCACCATAACCGTAAAGCAATAAAGGATTTTTACCATCTTTTTTAAGCCCTTCCTTGTAAACAATAAACATAGGTACTTTGGTGCCGTCTTTACTGGTATAAAATACTTGTTCGGTAATATATTTCGACAATTTAACAGATAATTCCGTTTTCTTAATCAAAGTCAATTTCTTTGTTTTGAGGTCGTATTTGTAGTTGTCGCCGGGGCAGGTAAACGAGGTGAATTTAAAGAAAATATAGTTCGAATTCTTTTCGCCCGATAATCCTGCAACATAACCAATTTCAGGAAGTTTGATGTCGTTTTCGTAAGTTCCTTTTTTTGAAAAAAGGCTGATTTTGCTGTACGCATTATGCAGGTAAACAATCACAAATTTTCCGCCGGCTATGGTAGCCCCTTTGATAACATCGGCAGCGGCAGGAATAAAATCTTTGAATCCTTCGCTTGCTTTTTGGGTATTGAATTTTACGATTTTATAAGTCGGCGCTTCATTGTTGGTAACAAAAAACAAATCATCACCTTCATTTCCTATTAAGCCATAACTTGAATTGAAATTATCTACAAGCGTTGTAAAATCGCCTTTTATGCCGTTTTCCAAGGAACGGTAAAGCAACATATTGTTTGAAGTACTTTTAGCAATTGAAACAAAAAGATATTTTTCGTCTTCGGTAGTGCCCACATAATACATCCAGGTGGAATGTTCCGGATTTTTGTCTTCGTGAATCAGGATGTCCTGTTCTTGAGTCGTTCCCAACTTATGGTAGAACACTTTTTGATATTCATTTTTTTGAGATAATTTACTTCCTGTGGGTTCATCATAGCGGCTATAGAAAAAACCGTCTTTATACCATGCAATGTTTGAAGACTTTACCCATTTTAAAACATCGGGCAATTCTGTTCCGTCTATTTTCTTGACATGGATTTCCTGCCAATCGGAACCGCCTGTCGAAAGTGTGTAGGCAATGTGGTTGCCATCGTTCGAAGTTTCAATATCGCCAATGGCCACAGTGCCGTCTTTGGAAAGTGTGTTGGGGTCTATCAATACTCGGGCTTCGCCGTCCAGTTTATCTTTTACATAAAATACCGCCTGATTTTGAAGGCCGGAATTGCTCGAAAAGAAATATTTGTTGCCTTTTTGCGTGGGATGCCCTTCCTTGGGATAGTTCCACATGGCTGTTAAAGCGTCCATCATGTCGTTCCTGTAAGGGATTTTCGACAAATAATCAGAAGTTACGGCATTTTCTTCTTTTACCCATTGTGCGGTTTCTTCGGAACGGTCGTCTTCGAGCCAGCGGTAAGGGTCTGCGACTTCGGTGCCAAAATATACGTCGGTTTGCGGAACCTTTTTGGTTTGCGGATATTTTACTTGAATTTCAGTATTTTGGGCATGTCCGGCCATTGCACAAGAAAATAAAATGGATAATAAAAAGACTTTTTTCATGATTATTTGTTTTAAATTCAGGTACAAAGATATGAATTTTAGAGAAAATATGCTTTCGAAAAAAAGTTATAAATATCCGATATCCAATCTTAATTATAGAATCATTATGAGTTACAAGAAATTAAGCCCCGAAGAAGAAGCCGTGATTGTGAACAAAGGCACAGAAATGCCTTTTACAGGAAAATTTGTGCATCACAAAGATGACGGAATTTATATTTGCAAACGTTGCGAAAAAGCGCTGTTTTATTCTCAAGACAAATTTGAATCTTCCTGTGGGTGGCCTTCGTTCGATGAAAGTATTCCCGAAGCAATCCGTTATGAACCCGACCGCGACGGCATAAGAACCGAAATACTTTGCAAAAACTGCCACGCCCATTTAGGGCATATTTTTGAAGGGGAAGGGTTTACCGAAAAAAATAAACGCTATTGCGTAAATTCCATTTCTATGGAATTTGTGGAAAGTTCGCAACTGGAAACTGCGTATTTTGCTTCCGGTTGTTTTTGGGGAACCCAACACCATTTCGATTTGCAGGACGGCGTTTTGTATAGCCGCGTAGGGTTTATGGGTGGGCATTTGGATCGCCCGACCTATAAGGAAGTTTGCACCGGGCAAACCGGGCATGCAGAGGTTTTGGAAGTGATTTTTGACAAAAGCCGGTGCAATTATGAAATATTGGTGAAATTATTCTTCGAAACACACGATTTTACACAAATCAACCGGCAAGGGCCTGATGTCGGCACCCAATACCGAAGTGTCGTTTTTTACCAAGATGAAAATCAAAAAGCCATAGCAGAAAAATATCTCGACATTCTAAAACAAAAGGATTTTATACCTGCCACAGCCGTGGAAGCTTCTACTACTTTTTGGCTTGCCGAAGATTATCACCAACATTATTACCGCAAAACAGGCGGAAAGCCCTATTGCCATGTTTACAGGAAAATATTTTAGGGGAAAGGCTAATACAAGGTAAAGAGAAGGTGTTAGCGCCATTTACATTCATCATTAAAAAACATTTTTTCATTTTCATATTTTGATTTTGGCTGTTCCTTTTCAATTCTCTATTAAATTAAGTTTTTTGCATTAATTGAACCTTTATATAAAATCATATATTTATCTAGAACAGATGTATTTATCAAATTTTCGGTAAAATAAAAACAGAAAAAATCTACAAAACTTTCTTGTTACTTACAGTGCTACATCTCAGTAATACCCTTTGGGCAACGATACTATTCACTTTGCATGAAAAGGCAACAACAAAAAAACTTTACGATGTACTGTGGGAAGCCCCATTTTCTCAAAAAATATGTGTAATTTCGCAGTCTATATTTTTGTTACAATTCATGAATTTTTTCTCAGATATTGGTAATTACTTCCTATTACTAAAGGACGTTTTTAAAAGGCCTCAAAACAGACATTTGTACAAGGATCAGGTGTTTTCGGAAATGGTGTCAATCGGCATAGGTTCCTTGCCTATTGTAGCCGTTGTTTCCATTTTTATGGGGGCTGCGGTTGTCATCCAGTTGGCAGCCAATTTGGACAATCCTATTTATCCCCTTTGGGTAAACGGTTTCGCTTCGCGGAAAACCATTGTCTTGGAATTTTCGCCCACCATCATCAGTTTGATTTTGGCCGGAAAAGTAGGTTCCCGCATCACGTCGGAAATAGGGTCTATGCGCATCAGCGAACAAATCGACGCTTTGGACGTTATGGGCGTCAGTTCCGCCAGCTATCTTATTTTACCCAAAATGATTGCCTGTCTGCTTTTCAATCCGGCAATCATTACATTGAGTATCTTTTTGGCATTGTTTGGCGGAGGGGTTGCCGGACATCTTTCCGGGCTAATTACCATGACCAATTTCTTGATGGGATTGCGTTTGGAGTTTCAAGCTTACGAAATTTTCTATGCCATCATCAAAGGGGTGGTTTTTGCGTTTATCATCACTTCTGTTTCGGGCTACCGGGGCTATACCGTGAAAGGC
>JAVBMO010000142.1:0-7974 GCA_031552355.1 Bacteroidales bacterium
TCGACCAATTGCCAAAAAGCGGTTATATAATCGGCTCTTTTATTTTGCCTGTCCAAGTAGTAGGCATGCTCCCAAACATCGCAGGTGAGTAATGGCGTTTTTCCTTGTTTCAAAGGATTCCCCGCATTACTTTCCTGAATGATTTCAAGTTTTCCTTCAGGTGTTTGAACAAGCCACGCCCAACCTGAACCAAACAAAGTCGTTGAAGCAGTAACAAATTTTTCCTTAAATTCGGCAAAAGAACCAAAATCTCTATTTACAAGTTCCACAAATTTGCTTGCAGGTTCTCTTTTTCCATTGGGGCTCAAAGAATTGAAATAGAAAGTGTGATTCCAAACCTGTGCCGCATTGTTAAAAATTCCACCTGTTGATTTTACAATAATTTCTTCAAGGCTTGCATTTTCAAATTCAGTTCCTTGGATAAGTTTATTCAAATTGTCAACATAAGTTTGATGGTGTTTCCCGTGGTGGAATTCCAATGTTTTTTTCGAAATGTATGGTTCCAACGCATCTAATGCGTAAGGAAGCTCTGGTAATGTAAAAGCCATAATAAATTAATTTTTTAAATAACAATAATAATTTATAGTTGCAAAAAGTGTTCCAAGATTGTAAAAAAGAAATTTTTAAAAAATAAAAAAGCCTCACAAAATTTGCAAGGCTTTGATTTTGTGGGTCCAATAGGATTCGAACCTATGACCCTCTGCTTGTAAGGCAGATGCTCTGAACCAGCTGAGCTATGGACCCCTTTTCTTTAAAAGAGATTGCAAAGGTAAGAAGTTTTTTTGAACTGCCAAAAAAATAATGAAAAAATCTTCTTTTTTTGTGAGATTGTGTTTTGGGGAAAATGGGGTATTTATTTTTAATATAAAAATAATCAGTGAGTTAAAATTATTTTGATATTTGTTTTTTTGTTAGAATTTACTAAAAGGAGTGCTACAATTATTTGAAATTTGGCTTTTTTTCGGAAATAATAAGCTATTAGGCCGATGCATTTTAAAAGGTTTCTCTATTTTTTGTAACTTTGCATGTTTTAAATAAATTTAGGTTATTGTGCTAAAGGCTGCCGTTTTCAGTGCAATAGTCAATGACAAAGAATGTTTGCAAAAGAAATTTTGCACCTCATTATCACCCTTTGAAATAAAAATATTTGCGAATGAAAAATATCCGGAATTTCTGTATCATAGCCCATATCGATCATGGAAAGAGTACTCTTGCAGATCGCCTGTTGGAACATACCAAAACCATTTCCGCACGCGAAATGCAAGCACAAATTCTCGACAACATGGACTTGGAAAAAGAAAGAGGTATTACCATAAAAAGTCATGCCATTCAAATGGAATATGATGTGGATGGCGAAAAATATATTTTCAATCTGATTGACACTCCCGGACACGTCGATTTTTCCTATGAAGTGTCTCGTTCCATTGCCGCCTGCGAAGGCGCTTTGTTGATTGTGGATGCAACACAAGGAATTCAGGCACAAACCATTTCGAATTTGTATTTGGCATTGGAAAACAATTTGGAAATTATTCCTGTGCTGAATAAAATGGATTTAGGCAATGCGATGCCTGAGGAAGTTACCGACCAAATTGTAGATTTAATTGGTTGCAATCCGGAAGACATCATTCCCGCCAGCGGAAAAACTGGCTTGGGAGTGGAAGAAATTCTGCGTGCCATTGTAAAGCGGATTCCTGCGCCTGAAGGCGATGAAAAAGCCCCTTTGCAGGCGTTGATTTTCGACTCTGTTTTTAACTCTTTCCGTGGAATTGTTTCCTATTTCAGAATTATGAACGGAAGCATTAAAAAAGGCGATTTTGTGAAGTTTGTGAATACAGGAAAAGAATATCATGCGGACGAAATCGGGGTATTGAAATTGAATATGGAACCTCGTCAGAGGCTTTCTACCGGCGATGTAGGATATATTATTTCAGGAATAAAAACTTCGAAAGAAGTAAAAGTGGGCGACACAATTACCCATGTGGAAAATCCTTGTAAAGAAGCCATTTCAGGTTTCGAACATGTGAAACCGATGGTTTTTGCCGGCGTTTACCCTGTGGATGCCGATGATTACGAGGAGTTAAGAAGTTCCATTGAAAAACTTCAATTGAACGACGCTTCTTTAACTTTTGAACCGGAATCGTCTATGGCTTTGGGCTTTGGGTTCCGTTGCGGATTTTTGGGATTGTTGCACATGGAAATTATTCAGGAGCGCCTTACCCGGGAGTTTAACATGGACGTAATCACTACGGTGCCCAACGTAGAATACAAGGTTCATACCACCAAGGGAGAAATAGTGGAAGTGTACAATCCGGCCGGTTTGCCTGCACCCAATTATATAGATTTTATAGAAGAGCCCTATATTACGGCACAAATTATTACCAAGGCAGATTACATTGGCCCGGTGATGAGTTTGTGTATCGACAAACGTGGAATTTTGAAAAATCAGGTTTATTTGACAACCGACCGTATTGAAATTACGTTTGAATTGCCTTTGGGCGAAATTGTTTTTGATTTTTATGACAAATTAAAAAGTATTTCCAAAGGATATGCCTCTTTCGATTATTTTCAAAGTGGATATAAGGAATCCAAGTTGGTTCGTTTGGAAATTCTTTTGAACGGCGATCCTGTGGATGCGCTTTCAGCCCTTACACATGTTGATAATGCCTATGGATTAGGCCGTAAAATGTGTGAAAAACTAAAGGAATTAATCCCAAGGCAACAATTCGATATTGCCATTCAGGCAGCTATTGGAACAAAAGTCATTGCTCGCGAAACCGTAAAAGCTTTACGGAAAGACGTTACGGCAAAATGTTATGGTGGGGATATTTCTCGGAAACGTAAACTTTTGGAAAAACAAAAAGAAGGAAAGAAACGGATGCGTCAGGTAGGAAATGTTGAAGTACCACAAAGCGCATTTTTGGCAGTATTGAAGTTAGATTAAAAAATATAGCAGAAGTATAACGATGGCAAAATCGGTAGAAAAAAGCAGGTGTTCCTTTTGTGGACGCCCCGAATCGAGGGACGAACTTTTTATTCATGGCATTGGCGATGCCTTGATTTGTGAAACCTGCGTGGAACAGGCCGGCTTGATTTTGGATGAAGAAAAAAAGACTCATTCCTCCAAGTTGAAATTCAAATTTGAAGTCAAAAAACCACACCAAATAAAAGAATATTTAGACCAATATGTAATTGGGCAGGAATATGCCAAAAAAGTGTTGTCCGTAGCTGTTTACAACCACTACAAACGTTTGCAGGATTTTCATCAACGCAAAAAAAATGATGAAGTTGAAATAGAAAAATCAAATATCATTATTGTTGGAGAAACCGGAACAGGAAAAACCCTTTTGGCGCGTACCATTGCGCGTATGTTGGACGTTCCTTTCTGCATTGCCGATGCCACCGTTTTGACAGAAGCAGGCTATGTGGGCGAAGATGTGGAAACTTTGCTAACCCGTTTACTACAAGCAGCCGATTACAATGTTGAAGCTGCCGAACGGGGAATAGTTTTCATTGACGAAATTGATAAAATTGCCCGCAAAAGCGACAATCCATCCATCACTCGTGATGTGTCGGGCGAAGGCGTTCAGCAGGCGTTGTTAAAACTGCTGGAAGGTACGGTCGTAAATGTGCCGCCACAAGGTGGGCGCAAACATCCTGAACAAAAATTCATTGCCGTAAACACACAAAATATTTTGTTTATTTCCGGTGGCGCTTTTGGAGGAATCGACAGAATTATTGCTTCGCGCATGAAAGCCAATGTTATTGGTTTCGACAGAAGTAACTCAAAAGAAGAATTGGATAAAGACAATTTTTTGCAATACATAGCCCCTCAGGATTTGAAAAAATTCGGATTAATTCCCGAATTGGTAGGCCGTTTTCCGGTGCTTACGCATTTGAATCCTTTGACCAAAGATGCTCTGAAAGCCATTTTGACTGAGCCAAAAAATGCTTTGGTAAAACAATATCAAAAGCTTTTCAAAATTGATGGCATTGATTTGATTTTTGAAGAAACGGCTTTGGATTTTGTTGTCGAAACTGCAACGGAATTCAAATTAGGTGCAAGGGGATTGCGTTCCATCATGGAATCCATTATGATGGACCCGATGTATGAAATGCCGATGTCCGAAAAAAAATCGGAGCTAAAAATTACCCGTGAATTTGCCCAACAAAAAATGGATAAATCTATTGCGGCAAGGTTAAGAAACAGTTAGCAAAAAAACAATCCATGAACTTAATTCTCGACATAGGAAATACTTTGAGCAAGGTGGGTTTGTTCGAGAAAAATGAAGTCATAGAATACAAGGAATACCCTATTCTTACAGTAGATTTATTAAAGGATTTTCTGATAGGAAAAAATGATATTCGAAATTCTATTTTGGCAACTGTCCGGCAACCGGATTTGGAAATGGAAGATTTTCTTCGCAAGAATTTCAATTATTTTCAAATGAATGCCCAATTGCCCATTCCGCTTCGAAATCTGTATAAAACACCTGAAACATTAGGGCATGATAGACTGGCGCTTGCCGTGGCTGCGGCTGGTATTTTTCCCAATCAAAATAATTTGGTAATTGGTGTAGGAACATGCATTACCATTGATTTTGTGAATGCAGGAAATGAGTATTTGGGCGGAGCCATTTTGCCGGGTATGGAAATGAAATTTAAAGCATTAAATACTTTTACTGCGAAACTGCCGTTACTTAGCAGGGAAAATGGCAATTGGAAAGTTTCGGAAATTGGAAACGATACAAATTCGTCTGTTCTTTCCGGCGTTTTAAACGGCTCTTTGTTTGAAATACAGGGATTTGTTGAGCATTACCAAAAGCAATATCCACAAATTAATGTAATTTTTACGGGTGGCGGTCATAAATATTTTGTTCAGAATGTAAATTTTAAGAACTTTGCAGAAGCGAATCTCGTTATGAAAGGTTTGAATATAATACTCAATTTTAATGTTGACCATTAATCAAAGGAAAAACTATCTTGGCATTTTCTTTTTCTTGTTTCTGTTAGGAAACTCGAATATTTTCACATACGCACAAACCGGTATTGAAAATCCCTATTCCCGTTTTGGATTGGGCGAAATGAGCCGTTCATATAATCATCCTTATATGGGATCAATGGGTGGCGTGGCTTATACAGTAAAGAAAAACAGTCTTATAAACCCATTCAATCCTGCTTCCTATATGGGAATAGACACTCTTTCATTTGTTTTTGATATTGGCGCTACGGCAGAATATTATACATTGAAAGACAGTAAGGAAAGTACTTCCGGTTTTGCAGGAAATTTGTCGCATCTTATGTTCGGATTTCCTTGTTTCAAATGGTGGAAAACCAGCATAGGTATTTTGCCGATGAGTTCTGTGAATTATTCTGCAACAACTACTTCAGAAGATATTGGAACCACTCAAAACAGTTCGTTCAAAGGTGAAGGTGGAATTACAAAAGTGTATTGGGGCAATGCATTTCATATTTGGAAAGGCCTTTCAGCAGGTTTTAATATCAATTTTTTGTTTGGTGATTTGGAATATATGACTTCTGTTTATTTCCCTTCGGAAATGGAATCAGTGGCTTCGCGCTTTAAGGAAAGCATTTATGTTACAAATTTTACAGGAGATTTAGGCATTCAATATTTTACGCCAATAAAAGATAAATATGAATTAGGTTTGGGTTTTACCTATGCTATTCCTAATGGATTTAAGGTGAAAAACACAACCTATATCTACACCTACAACCAAAGTTTTTCCGGCGATAACGCTTTGGATACCGTAACTTATCAAACAGGAAAGACCAGCATGAGATTGCCTCAATCTTTTGGATTTGGCGCTTCGTTTGCTGAAAAAAATAAATGGTTTGTTGGTGCGGATGTAACTTATACCGATTGGTCAACATTCCATTTTGCCGACATAAAAAGCTATGCATCGGACAATACAGTTCGCTTTTCATTAGGTGGCGAATATACACCTAATTACATGAGTTCTTTGTACATAGCAAGAATGTCGTATCGGGCGGGATTTCATTATGAACCCAATGCAATGCGTATAGATAATAATGCCATCAGCGATATGGGAGTTCATTTCGGGTTAACGTTGCCAACAAGAAAAAGACGTTCGGGAATAAATCTTTCGTTTGAATACGGACAATACGGCACAACGGACAATAATTTGGTGCAAAAGAACTATTTCAAAATCGGAATATCGCTTTCCACAGCAGATATTTGGTTTGTAAAACCAAAATATGATTAATTTTAGGTTTTCAAAAGTGGTTTATCAGCAACTATTCCCTTTTTGTTATTTCAAAAAAGGAATAATAGCATTACTGTTCCCGTTGTTTTTCTTTTCCTGTACCAATAAAACTTCTGAGATAGAAAAATACAAAGGATCGAACACGCCTGACCAAACGGTAAAAAATGCTCGAATTATTCAAAGCAGCAACGGAATTGTGCAAGTGGAGGTAACGGCGCCTCTTGTCCTGAGTTACGAAGGGGCTCGCAGAAGAACAGAATATCCCAAAGGGGTTTTTCTTCGTTTTTTGAATCCTGACAAAACATTGAAAGCCACTTTGTCGGCAAAATATGCGGTCAGCAATGACGAAAAAAAAATGATGGAAGCCCAAAACAATGTGGTTATCATCGATTATCGTACCGGCGACACCATTTATACCGAAAAGCTGACATGGGATCAGCAACAGGAAAAAATCTATACCAACAATCTGATTAAATGCGTAGGTAGAAAAGCCATTACTTATGGCGATGGATTTGAATCCGATGACAGGATGGATTATCCCCGGATAAAAAACCAACGGGGAACCATTGAATGGGAGGAGTTGGACGAAAATCAGCAGTAAGGATAACATATAATTTATTCTATCGAGAAAAAATAAATGAAGAGGAATAATAACATCGACCATCCGAAATATTCCTTTCCCACGTTTTCCTATACTCAAAAGCGTGGAATTTTTGTATTGGTAAGTTGCATTGTTGTGCTGTTGGGGGCAAATATCCTTCTTCCATTTCTTAAAAAAGAATCCAAACCCCAAGATTTCAGCGAATTTGAAAAACAAATTGCTTCCTATGAGGCGGAACTTATTAAAAATAAGGCCGAAAATCAAAACCGTTATTTCAACTATTCGGACGTAAACCGTTCCTTTGCCGAAAACAAACTGAATCCGTTTCCTTTCGATCCAAATCAAATGACATCGCAACGTTGGACGCAGTTGGGGCTTTCTGAAAAACAGATTAGAACCATCGAAAATTTTAAATCGAAAGGTGGAAAATTTCGGAAAAAGGAAGATTTCCGGAAAATGTATTGTATTTCAGCCAAAGAATATGAAATTTTGGCGCCTTATATTCAAATTGAGCAGATATCGTTCCAAAATCCGACTGGACAAAATTCCATTGCAGTTGAAAAATACGAAAAAAAGAAATTCACCCTTGATTTAAACGAAGCCGACACTTTGGATTTTCAGGAGTTGCGGGGTATCGGGCCGGCCTATTCTTCAAGAATTGTAAAATACAGAAATCGTTTGGGAGGATTTTATTCAAAGAATCAGTTGTTGGAAGTTTTTGGTTTCACGCCCGAAATGCTTTCAAAAATAGAAAGCAGTATAACTTTAAATCCTGAAAATATAAATCATATAAATTTGAATATTATTTCGTTAAATGAATTGAAAAAACATCCGTACTTGGATTATTATCAGGCAAAAGCCATTGTTCAGTACCGCGAAAAAAACGGGAAATATAAATCTGTGAACGACCTTTTGTTGGTAAATTTAATGACGGAAGAAGTTTTTTTGAAGTTGAAACCCTATTTAATTGTAGAATAGTATTACTTTTGTAGAAAGAATTAAAAAGTACGCCATGGAATTTAAAATTGCCGATATAGCCGCACTTTTGGGCGGAACCGTTGAAGGAAATCCGGATGGAATAATCAACGATATATGTAAAATTGAAGAAGGTAAACCGCACGGAATCACGTT
>JAVBMO010000026.1:0-11901 GCA_031552355.1 Bacteroidales bacterium
TTCAGCAAACCGTTGAAAGATTCTATACACCCCAAAACTTCCCAATCTTTTTCGATGGATGCACGTTTTACAACGCCCCTGATCACTGCATTTAATCCGGGACAATCGCCTCCGCCTGTTAATACCATTACTCGTTTCATAAATTGTGTTTTGCTTTAACGTTTACATTTTGTAGGTTGTAGTACATTCTTAGTCTATAAGCTGTTTTCTTGAAAGGAATGGCAATGTTTAATTCTTTCAAAACCCAAGCTACAAAGGTACGTTTTTTTTAAAAATTTTTGAGAGGAAAATTCGAATTTAATAAGAGGATAAGCAATCCTATCTTAAGCATGTATTTTAAATACTTGTTATCAATCTGTTAAAAGTGTGAATCCTTACGTACGCATATTTATCTTTCAAACATATATAAGATTTTCAAAATTTATTTAGAATGCTATTAATGGGTGTACCATTCCCCATTATTTAAAAAGGAATAAGGTCTTTCTTCTAACTTTTTAATACATTAATATTTAATGATTTACTTGTTAGGAAATATATGATTTTTATTTGTTAATCTGGGATTTTTTCAATTTGTTTTTCGAAAAATGTGGATGAGTGTGTAATTTAAGCATCGAATTTTATATAAATACACAAAACCTTCAATAGCAGGCCCCTATAGAAATGCCGTAAATACGATGAAAATGAATATAATAATTGTATTTAAAGGCAAAATAGAATTTTTATTTTTCTTCTTTCGACAAAAGTTTTCCGTATTTATCGAATTTCAAAGTGGTTTTATTTTCAAAAGTAATTTCAATATCCCTCTTCAGGCCTTGCCGCAAAGTTACTATCTTTTCTTTGGGGTAATTTTCTTTCAGATAATTTTGCAAAGCTTCAGGAAAATCTTCAAGAATAGTTTTGGGAACAGCCTGACCTTGCCCATCAATCAATTTAAAGATTCCATTGCGATAAAAATCCGTTTCAAAACCATTATCCAATTGAATGATATAGCTATAGTCAAAAGCATCAACATCTTGAAAGACTATTTGTGATCCGCCAAAATGATAATTAATGAATTGAAGAATATCAGGAGGCAATGGAATATGAGATTGGGCAGATGCTCTATGAAATCCGAATATGTTTATAAGAAATAACAATAAACCAATGCTAAGTCTTTTCATAATTTGTGTGATTTAAGGTTTTTTGATTTTACAGCAAGAAATATACCACGTTTAACAATAATTTTCCTGAACTAAATTTCTAAAAATTTCCTAATGTAAAAAAACAAAACCTTTTGTTCGCAATCTTTTTCGTAATTTTGAAAAAAATTTCCATTAAATTACCGTTGCTATGGCTTCTGCAAAATATATCTTTGTTACCGGAGGTGTAACCTCTTCATTAGGAAAAGGCATTATTTCCGCTTCTTTGGCTGTATTGCTCAAAGCGCGAGGATTTTCCGTTACCATTCAAAAATTGGATCCTTACATCAATATTGATCCGGGAACACTGAATCCTTACGAGCATGGCGAATGTTATGTTACCGAAGACGGTGCAGAAACAGACTTGGATTTAGGGCATTACGAACGTTTTACGAATGTGTCCACTTCGCAGGCTAATAGCGTAACCACAGGAAGAATTTACCAATCGGTAATAGAACGCGAACGCCGTGGCGATTTTCTGGGCGCCACAGTTCAAGTTGTCCCCCATATTACCAACGAAATAAAAGACCGTATCAAAATCCTTGGAAATGAAGGAAAATACGATTTTGTAATTACCGAAATTGGCGGTACTGTTGGCGACATTGAATCATTCCCTTTTGTTGAAGCTGTGCGCCAAATGAAATGGAGTATGGGGAAAAATTGTATGGTTATTCATTTGACCTATATCCCCTACTTGGCTGCTGCCGGCGAATTAAAAACCAAACCTACCCAACATTCTGTAAAAACTATGTTGGAGCAGGGAGTTCAGCCCGATATTATTGTTTGCCGGACAGAAAGAAGCCTGAACAAAACCATTCGCGACAAAATTGCTTTGTTTTGCAATGTGGACAGAAATTGCGTTATAGAATCCATGGACGCAAGTTCCATCTACGAAGTTCCAATGCTTATGCGCGACGAAGCCTTGGATGTACAAGTATTGAATAAATTGGGCGTAGAAATAAAAGACAATGCCGACATGGACGACTGGGAAGCTTTTCTTTATCGCCTGAAAAATGCCGAAACAGAAGTAAATATTGCATTGGTGGGCAAATATGTGGAATTGAAAGACGCTTACAAATCTATTGCCGAAGCCTTTATTCATGCCGGTGCAGCTACTTGCTCCAAGGTAAAAGTTCATTGGATTCATTCCGAAGAGGTTACAGAGGAAAATGTAGAGGAAACACTTTCAAAAATGAATGGTATTTTTGTTGCTCCCGGATTCGGAAGTCGTGGTGTGGAAGGAAAAATTTTGGCCGTGAAATATGCTCGCGAACAACAAATTCCGTTCCTTGGTATTTGTTTTGGAATGCAATGTGCTGTGATTGAATATGCAAGAAATGTTTTGGGTTATGCCGATGCCAACACCGTGGAGATTTCGCCAAACACCAAACACCCCGTCATTAACCTGATGGAAGAACAAAAGAAAATCAAGGGGATGGGTGGAACCATGCGCTTGGGCGCTTACCCCTGTTCGTTGGACAAATATTCAAAAATATTCGATATCTATAAAAAAGAAACCATTTCGGAACGCCATCGTCATCGCTATGAATTTAACAACCAATATTTTGATGAATTCCAAAAAGCAGGCTTGATACCAACAGGAATAAACCCTGACAATGGATTGGTTGAAGTGGTCGAAATTCCAACTCATCCTTTCTTTGTTGGCGTGCAATTCCATCCCGAATACAAGAGTACGGTCGTAAATCCGCACCCGCTATTTGTTGCTTTTGTGAATGCAGCCAAACAAAAAAGATAGAATTTTGATATCTATCAATCTAGATATTAACCACAAGAAAGCCTTGCCGGTTTCAGAAACCGGCAAGGCTTTCTTATTTTTCGCCTTATGATAAAAGAAATACGTTCTTTGTTTCGAGATTTTGGAGATTTTCTCCATAAGGATTTTAAATTTTCGGCTTATTGTTACGCTGTCGTTGTAATGATTGCGTCCATTGTATTTGTGTACACCACCGATATTGGTTTTGCAATGGGCAAAGGGCGTGTTCCGACTTCAAACCCATTGGTAAACAACGTTCTGATGTTTACAGTTATGTATTTTCTTGTAGCCATTCCGGTACTTATTTTGCAAGGAAAATACAAAAGTATTTCCAAGCCTCATTTTTATCTGAAAGGCTTTTTGTTGGTGGCAATTTTGGCGATTTCTGATATTTTTTCTTGGCGCGAACATTTGAATTTTTCTTCGCTTTCGCATGAAGAACATCGTTTTGTCAGTAAAATTTTGTGGCAGTCAAGTAATTTGATTTTTGTTTTGCCGGTTTTGATTTTGCTTCGTATTTTTGTGGACAAAAAGGTCAAAGGTCTCTATGGCCTTTGCAGCGGAAGGCATCACATAAAAGCCTATTTGTGGTTGTATTTGTTGATTTTACCGATTTTAATTGCCGTTTCTTTTACGTCGGGATTTTTGTCCTACTACCCCATTGGGCGTCCTTGGGTTTTTGATGGATTGTTCGGCAATCCGGGTTGGCTGAATACTTTTATTTTTGAGGGTTTTTATATGGCCGATTTCGTGATGGTAGAACTGATTTTCCGAGGTGCTTTGGTTATAGGAATGGGCGTAATTATGGGGCGTTCGGCAGTATTGCCCATGGTGGCGGTTTATGTTACTTTGCATTTTGGAAAACCGGCAATGGAAACTATTTCGGCCATTTTTGGCGGATTCTTTTTAGGAACTTTGGCTTTTCAAACCAAGCATATTTGGGGAGGAGTTATTATCCACATGGGAATTGCATTAGCCATTGAAATTATTCGGTTTGTGGAATATTATACATTGGGAATTTAAACGATTTAAAATGGAAAAATCCGTCATTATTGTTGCCGCAGGAAAAGGCCTTAGAATGGGAAGCGAAATGCCAAAGCAATTTCTTCCCTTGGCAGGCCGTCCCCTTTTGATGCATACAATTGAAAAATTCTATGCTTATCGAAACGATATTCAAATATTTCTTGTGCTTTCACCGGAACATATCCAACTATGGCAGGATTTATGTGAGACTCACCAATTTCAGATTTCGCACCAAATTGTAGAAGGTGGCGCCGAACGACAATTTTCGGTTAAAAATGCGCTCGCTTTGATTCCCGAAAACACTTTGATTGCTGTACATGATGGCGTGCGCCCTTTTGTAAGCCTTTCCGTTATTGAAAATACTTTTGCTGCTGCCGAAAAATTCCAATCTGCCATTCCTGTAGTTCCTCCTGTGGATACCATTCGGCAAATTACCGATTCCGGTTCACAAAACTTAGATAGAAACCATTTGCGATTGGTACAAACTCCTCAATGCTTTGTTTCCAATGTGCTGAAACAAGCCTATGACTCAATTCAACCTAATGAAATTTTTACGGACGATGCCGGTTTGGTTGAAAGCAAATTAGGTATTTCTCCTCATTTGGTTGAAGGCAATGCCGAAAACATTAAAATTACCCTCAAAAAAGATTTTCTTTTTGCCGAAGTCATTTTGGAAGAAAATTAACCTTTGCTTCTCATTAATTGCAGATTAGTTCAAATATTTTATTTTCCCTAAAAATTTCGGATGCACGCTCAAACGTTTAATATATGTCATTTGGGTGTATCCTGTATTGGTTTGAATATTCAATTGATCATTTCGCGAAACATACAAAAGATTCATAACTGCCGACACACCAAAAGACCATGAACTGGCATTATAACCCAAGGATATACGTGGGAAAAAACTCGGAGAGACCGCTACTTTTTGTATGTTTTGAATATTTTCTGTATCAACATCCATTCCCAAAGAAGCTCCGGCCGAGATTTGCCAGTTTTTTTTGATGACAAATGTATAAACATATCCGCCGGTCAAACTAAGTTTGTAATTGTTCAGAGAACTTTGCCCATCCAATAAAGAATCATCTGCTGCAATATGAGTATAATCAAACCCGCCACCAACTTGAAAGCTGCCCGCCGATTTAAGCTGTTGCTCATCCTGCTTAAAAGCTGCCCGATACGAGAACTTTTTATAGTTGAAAATATACTGGGCATAAATGCCATATTGGGCAAATTTCATATAAGGATGCAATAAGGGTAATTTATTTTCGTCTTCAGTATAAAAACCTTTATAATTTTGGAAAAATAAGTCCAAAAGGAATCGCCGCCCATAGTAATGATATTGAAAATCAATTCCTGTGGAATGTCCTTGTTCTTTATTTCGCAGAAAATTGAAAGCATAGCTGCCACTAAGAGAAAAATTTTTGTACGAAACTGACAAACCCAATCCTACGGGATTGTTCGATTTATAGGCCACAGAATTGGTTTCGTTAATTTTATGAGTCAAAATGGTAAAACGATAAGAGGTATAGCCGCCTATGGAAAAATTCCTTGTATAAGGTAGTATGTAACATGTGTCTACCTTCGGTTTGTTGCCAAAATTGATGGCTTTGTAAAGAAATTTATTGAAAGCATTAGTGCTGTCATCTTGGGCATTTCCGTGACATGAAAAAAATATGGAGAAAATGAATACTACAAAAAACTTTAGCGAAAGAAACAACAGGGGCCTGAATAAAATCATAAATTGAAATACAGCCATTTAGAAATGTAATCCTTTTAACGCAAAAAAGGTATAATTATTTTGGTTAAACATATTTAAGAAAAAGCAAACCTCCAACAAATTACTCTTCCTTTTACAAAAACCAATCCCTTGTTCACGGAATTACAACATTCTCCGAACAAAAAAAGATTTTCTTTTTGCCGAAGCCATTTTGGAAGAAAATATTTGTTGAAGCAATATTTGAGGCAGTTTGTTCGTTTTCAATGCAATGTTTACTTACGTTCTCTTGTTGATAACATTTTTCAAATAAAGAGGTCACGTTCTTAAATTTTTATATATTTGCACTGCCTGAAAAGGCTTTAAATATGCCTATGAAGAACGATTCTTTTGACAATCAATATGATAAAAGAGCTCAGGAATTGGTTTCCCGTTTCGAAAACATGCAAAACCAAAATGCTCACTATTATTTTGATGTAGATGATTTTGAATATATTATCGATTATTATTTTGAAAAAGAGATGTTGCCGGCAATGGAAGAAGCCATTGACTATGCGCAAAACCTTTTCCCCAAAGCCGTTCCCATTCTTTTAAGAAAAGCCCAGCTTTTTGCCGTTAAGGAAAATATTCCGCAAGCGCTGAAAATCCTGAATACAATTGAACCGCTTGAGCCCGAGAATATTGACATTTACTTTACCAAAGGCGCCATTTACAGCCAGTTGAAGCGTTACGAAAAAGCCATTGAAGAATATTCAAAAGCGTTGAAGCAAGGCGAAGACCTCGACGAAGTTTACGAAAACATTGCCTTTGAATACGGAAATTTGGGAAAACACGATAAAGCCATCGATTTTTTGAAAAAGTCTTTGAAATGCAACCCAAACAATGAAAACGCTTTAAACGAATTGTGCCTGAATTTGGGTATTGCCGGAAGATTTGAAGAAAGTATAGAATACCTAAAAAACCATATACAAGAAAATCCTTATTCGGTAGGGGCGTGGTTCAATTTTGGCGTAACCTATTACCATCTCTCACTTTACGAAAAAGCCATTGCGGCTTTCGACTATGCTTTGGCCATAGACAAACGGCATTTGTCGTCCTACATAAGCAAGGCCGATTGCTATATGCAAATGAAAGATTACGACAACGCCATCAGCGTGTTGAAAGAGGCTTTGTTTTTGGAAGAAGAACGCGGTATTGTATATTTGTCCATTGGCGAATGTTTTGAAAAGCTTAGAAAGTTTGAAACCGCCGCCATTTATTACAAAAAAAGCGTTGAAGCCGACCCTTACCTTTCCGATGGTTGGGTGGGAGTTGGCGTTTGCTACGCCCAGTTAGACGATTTGATTTCGGGCGAATTTTTCCTTGAAAAAGCTTTGGCCGTGGCGCCTCACAATATAGACGCTATTCTGACCATGTCAGAAATTCTTTTAAAGCAAAACAAAACCGAAGAAGCTACTCAATATTTTGAAGATGCCATTTCGCAAGACCCCGAAAATGTGGAAGTTTGGATTCGTTATGCGGAAATGTTCGCAGAACAAAACGCTTACAAAAATGCCATAGAAATTTTGGAATATGGGCTGTCTTCTTTGACAAACGATATTGAACTTCTTTGCCGGATAGGCGTTTACTCATTTTTGCTGGGCGATAAAGCAAAATCTTATGCCGCATTGCATGTAGCCGCCTCCATAAATGCCCAATGGCTTTTGGCGGAACTCAAAGATTTTTGGCCGGAAATGCTTGAAGATGCTCAGGTTTCCGATTTGTTTTCAGGAATTTAAGCCTTTTGATTTTACAAAATACGATTTCTTATGAATAAAATTTTACAACGTTACCTTTCGACTTATTTTAAAGGAATGGGAATGGGCGCCGCCGATGTGGTTCCCGGTGTTTCGGGCGGAACCATTGCGTTTATCACAGGAATTTATGAAGAGTTGATAAATTCCATAAAATCAATTAATTTCCAAGCTGTAAAATTGTTTTTTACTTTCAAATGGAAACAGCTTTTTTACCAATGTAATTTGGGCTTTCTGTTTGCTTTGCTTTTTGGGATTTTAACCAGTGTGTTTTCTTTGGCCAAAGTGGTTCAATATTTTCTTGAAAACGAACCCATTATCATTTGGTCGTTCTTTTTTGGGCTTGTATTGGCATCCACTGTAATTGTTCTGCGAAAAGTAAAACCCATTGGCATTATCGAAGTGTTGTTTTTCCTTATTGGCGGCGGAATTGCCTATTATGTTACCGTTGCTACGCCTTCGCAAACGCCGGATGATATGTGGTTTATTTTTCTTTCGGGCGCCATTGCCATTTGCGCCATGATTTTGCCCGGAATTTCAGGTAGTTTTATTTTGGTTTTGCTTTGCAAATATGAATATATTTTGGGCGCCGTAACCAACGGAAATTTTTTGGTACTTGGGGTTTTTGCCTGTGGCGCTTTGATTGGAATCTTGTCTTTTTCGCATTTCCTTTCATGGCTGCTGAAAAATTACCATAACATTACTATCAGCCTGTTGGCCGGATTTATGTTGGGTTCGTTGAACAAGGTTTGGCCCTGGAAAAGGGTCCTTTCCGATAATCCTTTGAAAGAGGAAAGTATTTTGCCTTCGACCTATTCCACTCAAATTGGCGACCCACAGCTACTCACAGCCATTTGCATGTGTTTGTTGGGAATTGTCATTATTCTTTTTGTTGAATATTTGAATAGCTTAAAACGCAAAGCAGATGCATAAAAAGCGAATGCTTGGCATTGTTGGGCAAAAATTGGGGCATTCGTTTTCGCCACAATATTTTGCCGAAAAATTCCGGAAAGAAAATGTAGAGGATAGCTATTCTTACGAACTTTTCCCGATGGAAAACTTGTCCGGGTTTTCTGATTTTTTATTATCTCATCCTGATTTGGTTGGTTTCAATGTAACGATTCCATACAAAGAAAATATCATGGATTTTTTGCAGGAAATAAGCCCCGAAGCCAAAACTGTGGGTGCGGTGAATACTGTGAAAAGAATTTCTTGTGGCGAGAATACCCTTTGGAAGGGTTACAATACCGATGTTGTTGGGTTTGAGCAGTCTTTGTTGCCATTTCTCGGAAAACAAAACCACCAGCGAGCGCTTGTTTTGGGAACCGGAGGTGCGGCAAAAGCCGTAGCCTTTGTTCTGCAAAAATTGGGAATTGATTTTAAGTTTGTGAGCAGAAATCCTGCCAATGAAAAAACTATTTCCTATGATGATTTAACTGAAGAAATTGTTAAATCCCATACTTTGATTGTGAATACCACGCCTTTGGGGATGTTTCCTAAAACGGAAGAATGTCCGCCAATTCCTTATCAATATTTAACTTCAAAACATCTTTGCTACGACCTTGTTTACAACCCTTTGGAAACGCTTTTCCTGAAAAAAGCCAAACGACAAGGCGCAGATATTAAAAACGGGCTGGAAATGCTGCACCTGCAAGCCAACGCTGCTTGGGAAATTTATTTAATTGAAAATTGAGAATTGAAAGTGGAAAATTAAACAGCCTTTCAATTTGAAAATAAGAAAATAAAAGGCATAAAACCTTTGTGTTCTTTGTGAAATCCCTTTGAGCTCTTTGCGGTTTCTATGTGTAATTGAAAGTGGAAATGTTTGGCTAAAGCCGTTTGGTTTGGTTTATATTTTAGCCCGTTGCTTAAAAGCAACGGCAATGAATGATGTTGTTTATAAATTTAAAACAGTTACCAAGGCTATTTGATAGTACGGGTTGGAAGTTTGATAATACGGTAAGCTTGTTTTATAACCAGGGTTATAAATTCCATAATCCGGTAAGATTATTTGATAGTACGGGTTGAAAGTTTTATAATCCGGCAAGCTTATTTTATAATGCGGGTTGTAAGTTTGATGATTCGGTAAGCTAATTTTATAATCCGGTAAACAAATTTGATAAAACGGGTGCAAGAAAAGAAGGCCTCACAGGTTTAAAAACCTGTGAGGCCTTCGGATTTTAATTTGTGCGTTATTTTAATGCAATTTTCAGGGTGCTAATTTGCTTGTATTGTGGGCTTGTGGCGCCGAATACGGATTTTATATAGGTTTTTACGTTGGCGGCAGTAACTGCAAGGCCTTTGGTTTTGTTGTAGAGGATTTCGTTGCGGGTTACGCGGGCAGCATTTAAGGGGATGGCTGCCGAAACGGCCAAGGCATTTTCGGCCATAAGTTTGTTGTAGAGCACCACCAAAGTGGAAACTTTGAGGTCATTTTCGTTGGGTTGATATTCGGGTGTGGATTGCAGGATTTTGATGAGTTTGTCGAGATTGTCCAAACGGCTGTCGAAACTCATTTGTGAGGTGGATATTCTGCGTGGTTGCGGTTCGCCGGTAAGGCTCTGCACTTCGGGTTTTTTGGCAGCAGAACTTCCTTTGATTTTGGTTGCAATGGTTTTGGCGTTTGCCACCACGTGTTCGGGCGCACCGGATACCTTGAGGGCGTTGAAAACGCGTGTAATCAGTTTGCTCAGCGGGGCAAAGGATGTTTCGCGAAGGGTGATGGCTTTGGGGTAATCGGGCTGCAGCCTGTTTACGTTTTCTATGCTTTGATGCCCCTGCAAGGCCAAGGCTTCGAGCGTGGTTAGCTGCAAAGCGGAATTGGCGGGATTGTAGGCAGCGCCCAAACTTTTTACATGGGCAATGAGGGTGTTGAAGTTGGCTACATTCTTGGCGTGGCCGGTTTCGGTGGTACTGGTCATAATTCTTTTGTTTATAAGGTTTATAAAGTTTGAAAGTTATAAAGTTGTTTGTTGAAATTAATATCTATTTTAGAAGACAAAAATTATATGATTTTATTCTTTTATGGTGTGTTTTTTTCGGACAGAATAAATCCCTATTTACTGATAAAAGAATCCGGCGTAGACAGATAATCTACACCGGATTCTTTTAAATTTCATAATTTGGCTAATTGTTTGGTGCCTTGAGCGGAATTATAAATTCGGTTCAGTGAGAGGAATAAGAGACGTTTTTAACAAATACCGTTTTCCCCCACTTCAATCCTTTCTTTTATCGCTTTTGTATATTCGTTATTTCAAATTCTATGGGATTTATTTCGGGTGAATGCGGTTCTCCCGTCTCTATTCCTTTTGCTTTCCCTGAAACTAAAACCGGCAATCCTTTTTCAGGAATTTCCCATTGTTTTGCTTCTTCTGGAAAATTGATAATCTTCCCCGCCATATCCCAAGAAGAGGTAACTAGAATAAATATTTCTGCAATCTCATCTTTTAAGCATATTTGAGAGCCACTTCCATTCGTGTCTTTATAGATTCTAACCGGTAAATTTTGGAATACTTCTACATAACCATTCGAATAATCACTGGTTGCAATATTCCCTTTTTTTACCTCTAAAAATTTCTTAAAACAGGAAGTATAATCTTCTATTAAAATATCTCCAGCCGAAAAAATAGAATCACGTAATTTTGCAGAAAAGGAATATTGCCCATAAGGAAGTGTTACAGCCAATACACCTCTTTCCGTATTTGTAGAACAAGTAGATTCTATATATGCGAGGGTTGGTAAATCTGTAAAATAATACGAATATTGTATTTCCCCCACCAAAGAATCATTAATAAAAATTTCTATAGGGCAATCTGTACAATCTTCAAAAAGAAGGGCATTGCTGTAGAATAGCACTGTTCCATATTTTGTGGTATCTATGGGCGCAATGGGATCTTTTGGTTTTTCATTTTCTTTTGTACAGCTATTTAATGCGAGACTTAAAAAGGAAAAGAGAAGCAATCCCCTTTTTAAATTTATCAAAGTTCTCATAATTGAATATTATTTAGTTAATATCATCTTCTTTGTGTCTACAATTTGGTTGTCGCAGGTAAGGGAATACATATACATACCCGATTGCAAATCGTTTCCATTAATGAAAACAGAGGCAGTTATACCACGTTCAGCCAGTGTGATTTGCTTTTTGGTGGTGCCTTGCATATCGAAAATATACAGAACAGCATTGTTCACGTTTTCTAGAACAAAATATTTGATTTCGGTACTTTGCGAAAATGGATTGGGTGCATTTTGGAACAAAAAAGCATTGGTTAAATCGGTTGTAGCTTCTTCTGGTGTTAGCACCTTTTCCTTCTTTGGCTGTTTAATTCAAAATTCCTAATTTATGATTGAAAGATGCTTCTGCAGAGCGGGAATGGATATAAATACTATCTTTTATAATGGAGTCTTTTTGCTCTGTTTGTT
>JAVBMO010000014.1:0-15565 GCA_031552355.1 Bacteroidales bacterium
TAAATTTAAAATTATTTGCAAAAAGGTTTTTTATTCAGGATTATATTTTAACTTTGTAAAACAAATAAAGACATCAATAAACTTAAAATCTTAATATTATGCAAAGAGACACTCAGATTTTTGAAATCATTGAAGAAGAAAAACAACGTCAGTTGCACGGAATAGAACTGATTGCTTCTGAAAACTTTGTAAGTGAACAAGTAATGGAAGCTATGGGTTCCGTTTTGACCAACAAATATGCAGAAGGCTATCCCGGAAAACGTTATTATGGCGGTTGCCAAGTGGTTGACAAAAGCGAGCAATTGGCTATTGACAGAGCAAAAGCTTTGTTTGGTGCTGAATGGGCAAACGTTCAACCTCACTCAGGCGCACAAGCCAATATGGCGGTATTTTTCACTTGTTTGAAACCCGGCGATACCTTTATGGGATTGGATTTGGCTCACGGTGGACATCTTTCTCACGGTTCACCTGTAAACTCATCAGGAATTCTTTACAAAGCCATCGGATACCAAGTTGAAGAAAGCACAGGCTTAATCAACTATGACAAAATGGAAGAAATGGCTTTGGCAAACCGTCCTAAAATGATTATTGGCGGCGCTTCTGCTTATAGCCGCGATTGGGATTGGAAACGCATGAGAGAAATTGCCGACAAAATCGGCGCTATTTTAATGGCCGACATTGCACATCCTGCCGCTTTAATTGCCAAAGGATTGTTGAACAACCCTATTCCTCATTGCCATATTGTTACCACCACCACTCACAAAACATTGAGAGGCCCTCGCGGTGGTTTGATCTTAATGGGAAAAGATTTCGAAAACCCATGGGGATTGACGACTCCAAAAGGCGAAGTAAAAATGATGTCTGCTTTGTTAGACTCTGCCGTATTCCCCGGAATCCAAGGGGGACCGCTTGAACACGTAATTGCTGCAAAAGCGGTTGCTTTCGGCGAAGCTTTAAGCGATAGCTATTTGGACTATGCAAAACAAGTACAAGCCAATGCTAAAGCCATGAGCAAAGCCTTTATTGAGAAAGGTTACAAAATTATTTCCGACGGAACAGACAATCACTTAATGTTGATTGACTTGAGAAGCAAATTCCCTGAAATTTCAGGAAAACAAGCTGAAAATACTTTGGTAAAAGCCGATATCACCATCAACAAAAACATGGTGCCTTTCGACAGCCGCAGCCCGTTCCAAACTTCGGGAATCCGTATAGGAACTTCGGCTATCACTTCTCGTGGTTTGAAAGAAGCCGATATGCCTGCCATTGTTAATTTCATCGACGAAGTCATGAGCAATATCGACAACGACGCCGTTCTTGAAAAAGTAAGAAAACAAGTAAACGAAATGATGGCCAACCGCCCTCTTTTTGCTTGGTAAGAAAAATCAAGATTTTTTTTGAAGGAGACGGACAAAATTCGTCTCCTTTTTTATTTTCAAATAATTGCTTTTGCCGGAGCATTTCCTCAAAAAATGGCGTATCTTTGAAAAGAGATTACGATGGTAAAAAAGGAGGAAAAATGACACAATTCAAAACATTGCCTATTGTTGCCCAAGATGCATGGCTAAAACCTGTGGAGTCGGTAATCAATCGCCGGCATCAGAACTTTTTGGATGCTTATCATGGCATTTGCGGATATCACGGGAATTTGAAAAATTATGCTTCCTGCCATCTCTATTTGGGTTTTCATTATGATGAAGAAAAGCAGGGGTGGTTTTTCCGTGAATGGCTTCCTCGTGCCGAAGAAGTTTATCTTATCGGCGATTTCAACGGTTGGGAATTATGCAGAAATCCTTTGCAGAAAAAAGAAAACGGCATTTGGGAGATTTTTCTTCCTTCGGCCGAATGGAAAACTTTGACCCACAACAGCCATGTAAAACTCTATGTGAAAGGCGCCAATGGCTGGCACCAGAATATTCCGGCCTATATCACAGCAACTTGGCAAAACCCTGAAACCAAAGACTTTTCGGGTTTGTTTTGGAACCCTGAGAAACCTTTCGATTGGGGGGGCGATACTTTTAATCTGTCGCAAATCAAAGACATGCTGATTTATGAGTGCCACATCGGAATGGCTCAGGAAAAAGCCGCCGTCGGAACATTCAATGAGTTTTCGGAAACTATTATTCCCCGTGTAAAAGAATTGGGTTATACGGCTTTACAAATCATGGGTTTGGCAGAACATCCCTATTATGGAAGTTTTGGCTACCATGTGTCCAATTTCTTTGCTCCTTCGTCGCGTTTTGGAACGCCCGAAGATTTGAAAAAGTTGGTAAAAACCGCACATGAAAACGGTTTAGCCGTAATTATGGACATTGTGCACTCGCATTTTGTCAGCAATTTGCTCGAAGGGTTGAATATGCTCGATGGCGAAGACGGGCTTTATTCCCATTGGGGCGAAAGAGGCGACCATCCTCATTGGAAGTCCAAGCTTTTCGATTATGGGAAAGAGGAAGTTCGCCGGTTTTTGCTTTCGAATATACGCTACTGGATGGAAGAATTTCATATCGACGGCTTCCGCTTCGATGGGGTTACCTCCATGCTTTATACGCACCACGGCTATGTGGACGACTTTGGAACTTACGACAACTATTTCGGCAACAATGTCGATTCGGAAGCCATTACTTACCTGACACTTGCCAACCAATTGATACATGAATTGAATCCAACGGCAATAACCATAGCCGAAGAAGTCAGCGGAATGCCGGGTATTGCCCATTCTATAGAAGACGGAGGTTTTGGTTTTGATTATCGTATGGGGATGGCCATTCCCGATTATTGGATTAAGCTGTTGAAAACTCAGGCCGATGAAAAATGGGATTTGGACGAGATGTGGACATTGCTGAACAACCGCCTTTGGAATGTAAAAACCGTTACTTATTGCGAAAGCCACGATCAGGCTTTGGTTGGCGACAAAACCATTGCTTTTCGCCTGATGGACAAAAATATGTACGACCAAATGGCTGTTTCTCAAAACAATTTAGTGATTGACAGAGGAATTGCCCTGCACAAGTTAATCCGTTTCTTTACCATTTGTTTGGGCGGACAGGCGTATTTGAACTTTATGGGAAACGAATTTGGGCATCCCGAATGGATCGATTTTCCACGTGAAGGAAATAATTGGAGTTACCAACATGCACTCAGGCAATGGTCATTGGTAGAAGATCAAAACTTGAAATACAAATTTTTGGAAAATTTCGACAAGGCCATGCTTCAATTTGTAAAAGAAACCGCTTTGTTACATGCCGGATTTGCTCAATTGTTGTCCATTGACAAGAAAAATATGACTATTGTGTTTGAACATGCCGGTTGTGTGTTTTTGTTCAATTTTCATCCGCAGAAAAGTATTTCGGATTATGCATTTCCTGTCAAAAAAGCAGGGAAATACAAAGTCGTTTTCAATTCTGATGATATGGAATTTGGTGGGTTTAATCGTTTGGACAAGAACACGGAATATTTTACAATTTCCAATAAATACAATCTTCCATACCTGAAAGTTTATAATTTGAACCGGACTGCCATTGTTTGGAAATGCGTTGATTAAATTTCTTGAAGTATAAATTTCACTCTTATACAACCGTGCAAATTTCAAATTTAATTTGAAATTTGCACGGTTATTGTTTTTATAGCATTTAATTGCTTGTTTTACAAATTATTATGATTTATGTTTTTGCTGTATTATTTCAAATACTGTAAAATATTTTCACTTTTACCGTGAAAATTCAAAATATAATACTAAATTTGCACGGTAAAATATATTTATTATGGAATATATCAAACGAAATATAGAAGATAAGATATCAAAGTCTTTGAAAAATTTTCCGGTAACGGCAATTATCGGCCCTCGGCAATGTGGAAAATCCACGCTTGTGAAACATATTGTCGGCAAGCAAGATAGTGTATATTTGGATTTGGAACGGCCTTCAGATATTGAGAAACTATCGAATCCTGAATTTTTTCTGTCATCACAAAAAGGGAAACTGATTTGCATTGATGAAATTCAGCGTACGCCGGAATTGTTTCCTCTGATACGGAGTTTGGTTGATGAATGGAACCAACCGGGGTGCTTTTTGATATTGGGTTCTGCTTCACGAGATTTATTGAAGCAAAGTTCAGAATCGTTGGCAGGGCGGATTTCTTACAAAACACTGACGCCGTTTCTTTGGCAGGAATTGAGACATAGGAAACCCCTTTCACTTGAACAATACCTTGCCAGAGGCGGATTTCCGCAAAGCGTACTTGCCAAAGACGATGAAATTTCTTTTGAGTGGCGGGAAAATTTTATTTCAACATTTTTAGAACGGGATTTACTTCAATGGTCTGGTTTTACACCGGTTACCATGCGAAGACTTTGGCAGATGCTCGCCCACGTAAACGGACAAACTGTAAACTACTCTGTACTTTCAAATTCGCTCGGTGTATCTTCTTCAACAATAAAGAATTACATTGATTTATTAGAAGGAACTTTTATGGTTTCGGTTGTTCCGCCATATCATTCAAATCTTGGAAAGCGCTTGGTAAAAGCGCCTAAAATTTATATTTCCGATTCAGGAATTGCAACTGCATTATTAGGTATCCGAAATTTTCAGACATTGGCAGGGCATCCTGTTATCGGTTCTCTATGGGAACAGATTGTTTTGGTAAACTTGCAAGCTGCCTTTCCCGAGGCCACTTTTTACTACTACAGGACTACACACGGCGCAGAAATTGATTTTGTGATGAGGCTGTTTACTTACACCTTTGCCATAGAGTGCAAATCGTCGTTGTCGCCTTCGCTTTCCAAAGGCAATTATAATGCAATGGAAGACATTGATCCATCTCATGTTTTTGTTGCAGCACCTGTGGAAACAGGCTGGGGAATGAAAGAAAACATCAATGTGGTGAATCTAGATGAAATAATAGCACAAATCCAAAATATTATTAAGCTTGCTTAATGTCTGTTTAATTGAAATCTTGTATTTTTGTAAGAAGAATTTTCTTGAATAAATATAAAAAACAAAAGATATGAAAAAGTTTGCCATTGTTTTGTCGGGTTGCGGCGTTTTTGACGGAAGCGAAATCCATGAAGCAGTTTTAAGTATGTTGGCTGTAAAAAGAGCCGGAGCTGATTATAGCCTTTTTGCGCCGAATATTCCACAGCATCATGTTGTAAATCATCTAACAGGCGAAGAAATGCTGGAACAGCGCAATGTATTGGTGGAATCTGCCCGTATTGCCCGCGGACAAATCCAAGATTTAAAAGAGTATAAACCCACTGATTTTGATGTGCTGCTGCTTCCCGGAGGTTTTGGCGCAGCTAAAAATCTAAGCGATTACGCCTTCAAAGGTGCCGGAATGGAAGTTTTGCCGGAATTGTCCAATGCCATAAAAGAAACTTACAAACTGAAAAAGCCGATAGCGGCAGTTTGCATTTCGCCCATGATTTTGGCAAAGGTTTTGGGCTTGGAACAAATCCAAATGACCATTGGTTCCGATGCTGAAACGGCTTCGCATGCCGAAAGTTTTGGCACCAAACATCAAGCAACACAAACGGGAGAGATTTTGTTCGACAAAGAACATCGAGTGTTTACAGCGCCTTGTTATATGCTCAATGCCAATATTACCGATATTGCTACCGAAACCCAAAAATTGGTGGACGAAATTATGAAAAGTTTATAAGTCTGCTTTTTTGCAAACAAAAACTATTTAATTACCAATTGTTTGGTCTGTTCCATCGTTTTTCTTAGGAGCAATTTCTGTGGAAGAATTTCGAGCCAAACCTAATTTCCGGGCAACAAAAGGAACTGTTGAACCTTGTACCAGTAAGGAAATTAGTGTAATAAAAAAGACAATATTGAACATGATTTGAGCATGTGGAATATTTTCGGTCAGGATATATGTGGCAAAAATGATGGGAACTGCACCACGTAAGCCTACCCAAGCCACATATACTTTGGCTTTTTTAGGCATTTGCTGAAAAGGCAGTAAGCACGCAAATACCGACAACGGACGCGAAAAAATAATCATAAAGAAACCGATAATTGTACCAATAAGGGCAATTGGTAGCAATTCATTGGGATTCACAAGCAATCCCAACGAAAGAAACATGACAATTTGTGCCAACCAAGCAAAACCATCGAAGAAATGCGTCATGGCTTTTTTGTGAACGAAACGGGAATTTCCCACAACCAAACCGCCTATATACACGGCCAAATAACCGTTTCCGTTGATAGTATCGGTGAGTGTAAAAATAATACAAACCATGGTAAACAATAAAACCGGATACAGGGAATGGTTGTCAAGGTTTATTTTGTTGATGATTTTTACGGTCAGTTTCCCTAACAAATATCCGGCAATGGCACCAATAACAAGCTGATAAATAAATAATCCGGCAATCATCCAAGGGCTTTTGCTTTGCAGTTGTATAAACTCAATAAAAGCAATCATCAACATATAAGCCATGGGGTCGTTACTTCCACTTTCCAGCTCAAGCATTGGACGCAAGCGATGTTTAAGTTTCAGTCCTTTGGACCGTAATATGGCAAAAACCGAAGCCGAATCAGTGGACGACATGACTGAGGCGAGTAAAAACGATTCAAAGAGTGTGAGTGTGACGGATTCAAAAAAAGTATTGGTAAGCCAGTAAATGAAAAGACCTGTCAGAAGGGCTGTGAGCAAAACGCCGGCAGTGGATAAAATAATTCCCGGTACAACCACCGGACGAATATCTTCATATTTTGTGTCCATTCCACCCGAAAAAAGAATGATACTCAATGCGAGCATTCCGATAAATTGGGCAGTATGGGAATTGTTGAAAGCAATTTTGCCAATTCCATCCACTCCGGCGAGCATTCCAATTCCCAAAAACAATAAAAGAACAGGAACGCCAAAACGGTAACCGGTTTTACTTGCCAAGATGCTCCCCAATAATAATATTGATCCAATCAGTAAAATGTTTTCTAGAGAAATTGCCATAGAAGTAAATTTGAAGAACAGTAAATAAATGATAGTACATGCAAATATAGCGAAAAAGGGTGATTTTTGCAACTTATATTTACAACAAAAAGAGGATTGTAAAAGTTTAATTGAGGAAGGAATTTGGCGAAAAATTTATTTGGAACTCATTTTCAATCCCATTTTCAGCCAATAGAAATAACGTTGTTTAAATTCTTGTGGCGCTAAGATTTTAATGTTACCTGGGTTTCATGCAAAGACGTTAAATCTTTTGCTATAATTAAGAATACATTATATTATAGCAACTTGCTATGAATAATTTAAAAGAAAATTTAGAGGCAGCTCAATACTAGTAGTTAACTCAACGTCCAAGTGCTGCCTTCTTTGGAATCCTTAATACTGATGCCTATTTCCGAAAGCGTATTACGGATTTTGTCGGAAGTGGCATAATCTTTATTTTCTTTGGCTTGCTGGCGAATGGAAAGCAAAATTTCCATGATTTTGTCCAAAATATGGGTGTTGTCGGAACTTGTATTGGGAACCAACCCCAAAATATCCAAAACAAACGTATTGAACAATTCTTTCAACAAATCAATATCGGCGACGGTAAGGGTTTCTTTTCCGTCTTTGGTGGCGTTGATAATTCTAGTGGCTTCGAACAAATACGAAATCACAATCGGCGTGTTGAAATCGTCGTTCAAAGCGTCGTAGCACTTTCCTTTCAAAGAAGAAGCTTCGCATGAAGAACTTGCCGAAGGTGTAAGTGTCTGCAAAGTTTTATAAGCTTCCATCAGGCGGGCAAAACCTTTTTCAGCAGCTAAAAGCGCTTCGTTCGAAAAATCCAAAGTACTGCGGTAATGCGCCTGAAGAATGAAAAAGCGGATGGTCATGGAAGTAAAGGCCTTTTCCAATGAGGTATGTTCGCCATTGAAAAACTCATTTAAAGTGATGAAATTCCCCAATGATTTTCCCATTTTTTGTCCGTTGATGGTAATCATATTATTGTGCATCCAGTAACGGCAAGGGCCGTGTCCCGAAACGCCTGTCGACTGAGCTATTTCCGATTCGTGGTGTGGAAACAATAAATCCATTCCGCCTCCGTGAATATCGAATTCTTCTCCCAAATATTTGGCGCTCATGGCTGTACATTCCACATGCCAACCCGGGAAACCTTCACTCCACGGTGACTTCCAACGCATGATATGTTCAGGCGAAGCCTTTTTCCAAAGAGCGAAATCAGCCGTATTGTGTTTTTCTTCTTGTCCAGCCAATTCGCGTGTGGTTGAAAGCAGGTCTTCCAAAACCCGTCCCGAAAGACAGCCGTATTGGTGAGTTCGAGCGTCATATTTTTTTACATCGAAATAAACGGACCCATTTGAAATATAAGCCAATCCTGCATCAAGAATCTTTTGAATGGTTTCTATCTGTTCAATAATATGTCCCGAAGCCAAAGGCTCAATGCTTGGCGGCAACACATTCAGGTCTTCCATGTTTTTGTGGTACGTATTGGTGAAATACTGCGCCACTTCCATAGGTTCCAAATGTTCCAGGCGAGCCTTTTTGGCAATTTTGTCTTCGCCGGCGTCGGCATCGTTTTCCAAATGGCCAACATCGGTAATATTCCGCACATAGCGCACTTTGTAACCCAAATGTTTCAAATAACGAAAAACAATATCAAAAGTAATGGCAGGGCGAGCATGCCCCAAATGTGCATGTCCGTAAACCGTGGGGCCGCAGACATACATTCCCACAAAAGGATGATTTAACGGTTTGAACCCTTCTTTGGTTCTGCTTAAAGTGTTGAATATTTGTAGTTCCGAAGACATAATATATGCATTTTTATGGAACAAAGATACACGAATTTGTTCGCTTTGGAAAATTTTGATATAAACGCAGAAATAGAAAAGACTCTGTTTTACAAACTTTTTCTCATTTCAAAATGGGGAATTCCGACTTCGAGAAATTCGTCGCTTATGATGGAATAGCCATGCTTTTTGTAAAATTCGACGGCCGTTTTCCGGGCATGCAGGTAAATGGATTGGTAGTTTTTACTTTTGGCCAACTGTTCGGCAAAATCCATAATTCGGCTTCCGAGTTTCTGCTTTTGAAACTCAGAGGCAATCGCCATTTGTCGCAATTTTACTTCGTTGGAATTTATTTCTGTCAAAATACAACAACCGATAATTTGTCTGTTTTCGAGGGCTGCAATAAACATATCGTTGGCTTCTTTTTGAATATCTTCGGGAGTAAGCAACAAATTAATAGGCCGCCGTAAAACTTCGTTGCGAAGTTCGCAAAGCATTCGGTATTCGGCAGAATTATATTCGATGGTTTTTATGATCATAGAAGTTTTTTTAAACCTTTGATTTTAATCCCTTTTATCTTTACAATAACCTAAAAATCAGGTATAAAAATATTGTCATTTCACTGTACTAAAAAGGATTTTTGTCAGAAATGATTTTAAATGCTTGAATTTTAGATTTGGCGCGCATTTTGCAAATGTGGAATAACAAATTTTAACGGCAAAAAGAAGAAAAAATTGTCGAAAACAAAAATAAAGTTCTATTTTTGCTCCTTGGACTAAAATTAAAGAATGTTTCACTAAAACCTGTAAATATGTCCATTAGAAAAAAAACAAGCGAATTAAAATTGCGTATGCAAGATGCTCTTCAGGGCGGAGGCGTAAAGGCAATTGAAAAGCAAAAGGCTACAGGAAAGCTGACTGCCCGTGAGCGGATTTTGGAAATTCTTGATGAAGGATCTTTCCATGAGTACGATTTATTTATCCAACACTCAGGAAAAGATTTCGACATGGACAAGAAATACCTTCCGGGAGACGGTGTAGTAACCGGGACAGGAACCATCAATGGTTTTCCTGTTTGTATCTATGCCCAGGATTTTACTGTAGCAGGTGGATCTTTGGGGTATATGCACGCAAAAAAGATTTGTAAGATCATGGATCATGCCTTAAAGATGAAAACCCCCATTATTGGAATTAACGACTCCGGCGGAGCGCGTATTCAAGAAGGGGTAAATGCATTGGCAGGCTATGGCGACATTTTCTTCAGAAACACTATTTGCTCCGGAGTTATTCCTCAGTTGTCGGTTATATTAGGCCCTTGTGCCGGTGGTGCGGTTTATTCGCCTGCCTTAACAGATTTCGTTTTTGTGGTTGACAAAATCTCAAAAATGTTTATTACAGGCCCCGATGTAATTAAGACAGTATTAGGAGAAGAAATTTCTCAGGAAGAATTAGGCGGTGCTCGTGTTCATGCCGAAATTGCAGGGAATGCACATTTCTTTGCCGAAAGCGAACAAGAATGTTTTGACCAAATCAAAGCATTGCTTTCATACATTCCATGGCATAACAAAAAACGCGCAAATGCGTTTCAAGCAAAAGCGCCAAGAACAAAAGAATACAAAATCTCATCCATTTTCCCGACAGAACCTTCGCAATCCTATGATGTTCGAAGCATCATAAAAGCCATTTCCGATAATTCGGAATTTTTGGAAAGCCAAGCTTTGTTTGCGCCGAATGTGGTGGTGGGTTTTGCCCGTATCAATGGCGACACGGTAGGTTTTGTTGCTAACCAGCCCGCAGCTATGGCAGGGGTTTTGGACTGCAATTCTTCCGACAAAGCAGCACGGTTTATCCGTTTCTGCGATGCGTTCAACATTCCGTTGGTAACAATGGTGGATTTGCCCGGCTATTTGCCCGGTGTTGACCAGGAACATGCCGGCGTAATTCGTCATGGTGCCAAAGTATTGTATGCTTATTCGGAAGCCACAGTGCCTAAAATCACTGTAATTCTTCGCAAAGCGTATGGTGGTGGCTACATTGCCATGTGTTCACGCCATTTGAAAGCAGATTTTGTATTTGCATGGCCAACTGCCGAAATTGCCGTAATGGGACCCGAAGGCGCTGCCAATATCATCTTCCGCGAAGATATTAAGAATGCAGAAAATCCTGAGGAAGTTCGCAAACAAAAAATCCAAGAATACAAGGAAAAATTTGCGAACCCCTATGTTGCAGCAGCTTACGGTTATGTAGATGCGGTTATTCAACCCACAGAAACCCGTGATTATATTTTGCATGCACTTGAAATTTCGGTTTCCAAGGAAGTGGATGTACCTTATAAAAAACACGGAATTCCGCCGTTCTAAAATTCACTTTGTGAAGAATGAATTTATTGTTTAACCAAAATTGAAAGAGTAATGGCTGAATCAAAAAATACACCCGTAAAAGGGAAAAAGACCGTTTATCGTAACCTTTATATCCAAGTGGATGCAGGACAAGTTTATCCGTTTATTCCCGGAACCATTGTCGAAGTTACGGCAAAGGTCGGCGATGTGGTAAAAGAAGGCGATAAACTATTGCTTTTATACGCAATGAAAATGAATAATGATGTTTGCGCTCCTGTTTCAGGGAAAGTAAAAAAAATCAATGTTAAAGCAGGGCAAGTTGTCAGCAAAAACGACATCCTTGTCGAAATCGAGTAGCTTTTAAGCAAACAAATAAAAAAATCCCGCTCCAATTTATATTTGAAGCGGGATTTTGTATTTAATAAAAGAGGCTTGCGAACAGTAACGAACAGAAAATTTGGAGGTTTGGAAAATAATTGATACCTTTGCACCCTCATTTTTTATAAACTAAAAAACAGTAAAAACATGTTGAAACAGTATGAAACCGTTTTCATTATGACTCCCGTTTTGTCTGATGAACAGATGAAGGAAACGGTAAAAAAGTACCAATCTTTCTTGAAAGAAAAGGGTGCGGAAATTGTTTTTGAAAACAATTGGGGACTTCGCAAATTGGCTTATCCCATCCAAAAGAAAAACACAGGATTCTACTACCTTATTGAATTTAAGGCAGAAGGACAAGTAATTGCAGAATTGGAAACTACCTACAAACGTGACGAAAAATTGTTGCGCTTTTTGACAGTAGCTTTGGACAAACACGCAATTGCTTACAACGACAGAAAACGTACAGGAAAAATGCCTAAAAAAGCAACTGCCCCTGTAGCTGAAAAAGTTGAAGAAAAATCAACAGAAGTAGAACTTTAAAATTTTCAAAAACATGTCAAACGAAACAGAAATTAAATATTTGACCCCTATTGCTGTTGAAACTCAACGCAAAAAATATTGCCGTTTCAAAAAAAGCGGTATAAAATATATTGATTACAAAGATGCTGACTTCCTTTTGAAGTTCGTAAACGAACAAGGTAAACTTCTTCCCAGAAGAATCACCGGAACTTCAAATAAATATCAAAAGAAAGTATCACAAGCCGTTAAACGCGCAAGACATTTGGCCTTAATGCCCTATGTTGCTGATGGTTTGAAATAATTAGGAGGCAATAAGAAATGGAAATTATATTGAAACAAGATATCCTTAACTTGGGATACAAAGACGAAATAGTAAAAGTAAAAGACGGTTATGCAAATAACTATCTTATTCCTCAAGGAATGGCTTTGATGGCAACTGTGGCAAACAAAAAAATCCATGCAGAAAACATGCGTCAAAGAACATTTAAAGAAGAAAACATTCGTAAAGAAGCCGAAGCTTTGGCTGCCTCTTTGAATGGCGTAAGCTTGAGAATTGGTGCTAAAATTGGTGCTAACGGACAAATCTTCGGTTCTGTAAACAATATCCAAATTGCTGAAGCTTTGAAAGAGCAAGCAAACAAGGAAGTTGATCGTAAGAAAATTGTGGTAGATGGCGACAAAATTAAAGAAGCCGGAAACTATACAGCCACTGTACATATTCACAAAGATATTAAAGCTGAGATTAAATTCGAAGTGATTGCTGAATAAAACAGTATGAATTTTTCAGAAAAGTCTCGGCAAATGTCGGGACTTTTTCTTTATAAGCCCCATTCTAAATCCAAAGGAAAGAACATGGAATCTCTCTCAAAGAATAAATTCAAGGAATTGTTTGCTTTGAAACAAGCGAAAGCCAGAAAAGAAAAGGCTTTGTTTGTGGTAGAAGGAGAAAAAGTTTTTTCAGAATTGCAAAATAGTTCTTTTGAGATTGTTTTGGTATGCGCCACAGAGAATTGGATTGAAAAAAATAATGTGGAAAAATTTCCATTTCCTATTTACAAAACATTGGAAAAGGATTTGGAACGTTTGTCGTTCCTGACAACCCCCAATCAAATTTGGGCGGTTGTAAAAGAAAAGCAAAATTCAAAATCTCTTGAATTTACCGGATTGACACTTGTTTTGGACAATGTAAAAGACCCCGGCAATATGGGAACCATTATCCGTACAGCCGAATGGTTTGGTGTGGAAAACATTGTTTGCTCTCCGGAATGTGTCGATATCTATAATCCCAAAGTGGTGCAATCGGCTATGGGGTCGTTGTTTAGAGTGAATATCCTGTCTCAAAATTTAGTTCCTTTTTTGAAAAATATTCCCAAAGAAATTCCTGTTTATGGCGCTACTTTGGGAGGGAAAAATATTTATGAAACAACTTTTTCTCAAAAAGGTGTTGTTGTGATGGGCAGCGAATCGCATGGCATTTCGCCGGAAGTTTTGCCTTTGTTAAGTTCGGAAATATCTATTCCAAAATATGGCAACAGTCCCATAGATTCACTCAATGTATCCATAGCCACGGCTGTTCTCTGTGCCGAAATCCAAAGACAAACTTCGAAATAGAAATGAGAAGACACTTCTAAATCCCCTTTTAACAAGATTCACAAAAGGTTTTCTCGCCTGAAAAATTGAAGAGATACCCTTATTCAAACCATTTCTTTATTCGTTGCCGAATTCCATCAAATAAGCTTTGATAAATTCATCTATATCTCCATCGATAACCGCCTGTACATTAGACGACTGATAATTTGTTCGATGGTCTTTTACCCGGCGGTCGTCGAAAACATAACTGCGGATTTGCGAACCCCATTCTATTTTTTTCTTTCCGGCTTCGATTTTCTTTTGTGCCGCCCGGCGTTTTTCCAGTTCCATCTCATACAACTGCGACTTCAACAAACGCATGGCATTGTCTCGGTTACCCATTTGTGAACGACTTTCGGTGTTTTCAATCATGATTTCCTTTTCCTCGCCGGTTATGCTGTCTTTGTATTTATAGCGAAGCCGAACACCGGTTTCCACCTTGTTTACATTTTGTCCGCCAGCGCCTCCTGAACGGAAAGTATCCCAAGAAATATCGGCAGGATTTATGGCAATCTCAATGCTATCGTCGGCCAAAGGCACTACAAAAACAGAAGCAAAAGAAGTCATCCGTTTCCCTTGCGCATTAAATGGCGACACACGAACCAAACGGTGTACGCCATTTTCGGATTTCAAATATCCGTAAGCGTACTCGCCTTCTATTTGCAGGGTAACGGTTTTTATTCCGGCATCGTCGCCATCAAGCCAGTTTGCTACAGAAACCTTGTAGTTATTGCGTTCACCCCAACGGGCATACATGCGGTAAAGAATTTCAGCCCAATCTTGTGCTTCGGTTCCACCTGCTCCGGCAACAATTTTCAACACAGCGCCCATGGAATCTTCTTCGTTGCGGAGCATATTCTTGAATTCTGCATCCTCCATAAGCTTTTGAGTGATTTCAAACTGTTGGACAATGTCGTCTTCGGTGGTTTCGCCCAATTCAAAAAATTCGTACAACACTTTGGAATCCTCTACCGACGAAGCCACTTCGTTATAGAGTTCCACCCACTTTTTCTTTCCCTTTATTTTTTGCATTACCTGTTTGGCGGTTTTGGTGTCGTCCCAAAATCCGGCCACTTCGGTTTGCTTTTCTTCTTCGACAATTTGCTTTAATAAGTTTTCAATGTCAAAGGAACCTCCTCAAGTCCTCGCAACGCTTTTCGAGGTCTCTTACTGTTTCTATCGGTGTCATTTATCTCTTCTATTTTTTCGCAAAATTACGAATAATGGTTGATTCAGCGAAAACTCAAAATAAAAGAAATTTTGTATCTTTGCATCCTCATTTAAAACATACTCCAATGAAGATAAACAATTAATAGCCGGTTTTTGAAACCGACATTTTTAAAACCTAAATAAATTATCGGTTTAATTGCCTTTGCAGGCGCTATTAATTGTTATTATGAGTATTATTGTCAGCGATTTAACTTATCGCCACCCCAATCAACAGATTCTGTTCAGCCATTTGAATTTTTCGGCCGAAAACCGAAATAAAATCTCCATTGTAGGAAACAATGGTATTGGCAAATCTACTTTTTTGAAGCTGATAGCAGGCAAACTGCAAGTTACAGAAGGAACTGTTATTTCTTCCGCCAAACCATATTATGTGCCACAACACACAGGTTTGCTCAACCAAAGTATTGCCGAAGTTTTGGGTGTTAATAAAAAACTGAAAGCCTTATCGGCCATTCTCAATGGCAGCGTTTCGCCTGAAGATTATGAAATTTTGAACGATGACTGGGATATTGAAACCCGTTGTCAAACAGCATGTTCTTATTGGAATTTGCCTTTAAAAAGTCTTGAACAACCCATAGACAGTTTGAGTGGTGGTGAAAAAACCAAGGTATTTTTGGCAGGGATTCTTATTCATTCGCCGGAAATTATTTTGCTCGACGAACCTTCGAATCATTTAGACCAAACCGGACGTGAATTGCTGTACGAATTTGTCCGTCAAAGCAAAGCGACCATT
>JAVBMO010000022.1:0-21272 GCA_031552355.1 Bacteroidales bacterium
TTTTTACTAATCTTTTGGCAGGATTGGCTGCCTATAGTTTCTTCCCTAAAAAACCTGCCATCAAAGTCGATTTTGATCCTATATCCAATCAACTTGCTCTTTATTAATGCTTTTTATATCGAACTCAGGTTTATAGAAAAAATTGAATATGATTCTGTAAAATGTGTTGTAGATTAATATTGCTTGAAAAGGCAGGTCGTATGTAGTCACCCTTGATAGCTATGGTGTGGTGAAACCCACAAGGCGCTGTATTTGAAGCTGTATCGTTTGATGTTTGGAGCTACTACAGAAATAAGTTTTTACCATTTTGCCTCATATTCTTTCAAGTCTTTGTTCCAGACCATTTCGGCACCCAACTTTTTTAGGATTTTTCGAGTTTCGTCAATAAGATTTCGAGTTTCATCTGTTATTGTGGTATCTGTGGCAGAACGTTTCCCTGTTGGATTTTTTTCATATTGTTCCAATTGACTTTTGTCCCACGAGTTTACCCTGTCCAAAGTCGTTTCAATGGTATTGGGATACCCATCCGTTGATAAATAATATTTCAGCACAAGGGCTGGAAGTGATGATTCGTCTGAAAAGCCTTCGTCCGTCCACTCAAGCCACTTTATAGTAGGGTGTTGCCGTTCGAACAATTTTCCATTTCTATATTCTTCGATGCTCATTTTAATGGTTTCAAGTTTATATCGTCCATTTTCTAATGGAACACAATGCACAACATAGGACCTACGGTATTCAGAGCCAGTATTACCCACAAAGGAAATTCTATAGCCCAGAAAAAAATCCCCTTTATCCAAAAATACTTCCGTAAAAATATTGGATTCATCATTACCTCTTTTTTCCAAAAGGGTTAAAGCATAGGGCCTGTCTTTCTTGAGAATACACAAAGGATATCCGTTGTCTTGTCCATTCCCTAAATGGAAAGATAGCATAAAAACAGACAATAGGAAAACAGACTTCAATTTTTTCATTATTCTTGGATTCAATTTCTTGATTAGACAAAATTTTGTTGTAAAAGTTGTTTGTAATTTGCAATACAGGATACCACACACTCTAAAGAAAAGGAAGTTTGTTGATATTTCATCCAACAAACTTCCTTTAAAATTTCAGAAACAAACTTCAGTTAGATCCTTTTCAAAATTTCTTCGGTTTGTTTTTCGTAGCCCGGTTTTTCAAGAAGGGCAAACATATTTACTTTGTAAGCTTCTACGCCCGGTTGATCAAAAGGATTCACATCTAAACAATAGCCGCTGATACCGCAACCAAATTCAAAGAAATAGAGCAATTCGCCTAAGGTTTCTTCATTGATTTCAGGCAACGCAATACGCATACTGGGCACATTGCCATCGAGATGGGCAAGGCAGGTGCCTTGTTCAGCTTTGTGATTGATTTCGGTAAAACTTCTGTGTGCCAAAAAGTTCAATCCATCTTTATTGTCTTTGTCCATGGGGATTGGTACGCTTTTTTTCGATTTTTCTATACTGATAATCGTTTCAAACAAACTGCGTTCGCCATCCTGAATATATTGTCCCATGGAATGCAAATCGGTTGAAAAGCTCACGCCTGCGGGAAAAATGCCTTTTTTGTCTTTGCCTTCACTTTCGCCATATAGTTGTTTCCACCATTCGGTAATGTAAAACAATGTAGGCAGGTAATTTACCAGGATTTCTATTTTTTTGCCACTTCTGTACAAAAGGTTACGAACCGCAGCATACATCAATGCTGGATTCCCTTTCAGGGATTTTTCCTTGAAACAAAGTTCCTGCATATTTTGTGCGCCTTTCACCAATTTTTTAATATCGAATCCGGCAACAGCAATTGGCAACAATCCTACGGGAGTCAAAACGGAGTAACGGCCACCCACATCGTCGGGAATGGTGTAGGTTTTGTAACCTTCTTCGGTAGCCAATTGTTTCAACACGCCACGTTGTCCGTCTGTAATAGCGGTAATTCTGGTACGGGCTTCTTCTTTGCCATATTTTTCTTCCAAATGTTTTTTCAACACACGGAAAGCCAAAGCAGGCTCTGTGGTGGTTCCCGATTTGGAAATCACGGCCAAAGCATAATCGTATTGGTTTAAAATTTCGAGCAATTCCGCCAGATAATCTTCGCTCATATTTTGTCCGGCATAAACCACCAACGGGTATTTCCGGTCGTTTTTCAGCGAAGCAAATTGGTTTTGCAGCGCTTCAATAATAGCTCGTGCACCTAAATAGGATCCGCCAATGCCAATGACAACATAAATCTGCGCTTTTTTAGCAATTTCTTTGGCGTCTGCTTCCAGCGAAGCCAAAATATTGGAATCTATTTGCGAAGGAAGTTCAACCCAACCAAGAAAATCATTGCCTTTTCCGGTTTTTTTCAACAATTGTTCGTGGCAGGTTTGCAATTCGGTTTCAATTTTTGCTAAATCGCTTTGCGAAAAGCTTTGCTCTACGTTTTTGATGTCTAATTTCAGATGTGTCATGATTGTGATTATTTTGATAAATAAATAATTTCTTTGTTAATGCAAGCCTGAAAGAATCAAGGGGCTTTCATTCTGCAATATTAACAAAATATTTACAAACTCCCATAGATTTCGCAAATTTTTTACCACACAGGCTTTGTAAATTAGGAATTAAACAGCCGGATACATAAAATTTGAAAATTAAAGACATCTCTCATTTTGAATTTCCCGCAGATTGCGCAGATTTTCGCTGAAAGTTCAGATAAGACTCACATGTTTTGGGCTGTTCGCTTTCAACTTTCAATTGATTACACTGCTATAGAAGTATTTTGCTGAAAGCAAAATTAAAAATCCTGTAAATCATTAAAGTTTAGACAGGATTATCAAACAAAATAAAAACCTGAAAATCCTGTCCATCTTGTCAGAGAAAGGCGTCGCGCAGCGACAAATATTCTCCGTTCATCATTTATCGTTCATCATTGAATAAGAGATTGCTTCACTGCGTTCGCAATGACGCGCAGCAACAAAATTCATCATTCATAACTCATCGTTAAATAAAGAAAATCCATCCTGTCGAAAAACGCAATGACGCGTAGCGGCAAACATTTTCAATTCTCCACTTTCAATTTTCAATTAAATTGTTCATTATAAAAAACGTATTCGCCATCAAAAACATCTATTCTAATTTGGTCGTTATGGCTCACTTCGCCCGAAAGGATTTTTTTGGACAATTCATTCAGGATTTCCTTTTGAACCAAACGTTTGATAGGCCGTGCGCCCATTTGCGGATCAAAGCCGGTACGGGCTAAGTAATCAATCACTTCTTCGCTGGGCAATAGATGGATATTATTTTTTTGAAGCATTTTTTTTACGTCGGCAAACTGCATGCGTACAATTTCCTTGATTTCCACAAAATTCAGCGGGCGGAACATAATAATTTCGTCGATGCGGTTCAAAAATTCCGGGCGGATATTTTTTTTCAATAAGTTCAAGACTTCGAATTTTGTTTTTTCAATAAGCGCCTCGTCGTCCTTCCCTGTCAAATTGCTTAGGGCTTCCTGAATAATATGCGAACCCATGTTTGAAGTCATAATAATAATGGTGTTTTTGAAATCGACCACACGGCCTTTGTTGTCCGTCAAACGGCCGTCCTCGAGCACTTGCAGTAAAATATTGAACACATCGGGATGCGCTTTTTCAATTTCGTCGAAAAGGACAATGGAATATGGTTTCCGGCGAACGGCTTCGGTCAGTTGCCCACTTTCATCGTAGCCGACATAGCCCGGAGGCGCGCCAATCAGACGCGAAACAGAATGCCGTTCCTGATATTCCGACATATCGATACGAACCATCATGCTTTCGTCGTCGAACAAATCCTCGGCCAAAGCTTTGGCCAATTCGGTTTTCCCAACACCGGTGGTTCCCAAAAAGATAAAAGAACCTATAGGACGTTTGGCATCGCTCAATCCCGTACGGTTTCTGCGGATGGAATTGGCAATGGCTGCGATGGCTTCGTCTTGTCCAACCACCCTTTTGTGAAGCTGGCTTTCCAAATTCAGCAGTTTTTCCTTTTCGCTTTGCAACATCCGTTTCACGGGAATGCCCGTCCAGCGCGAAACCACTTCGGCAATTTGTTCTGCATCCACTTCTTCGGTAATCATGGACGATTCGGCTTGCATTTCCTGCAAAGCTTTCTTGTAGTTTTCTACTGCCTGTTCCGATTCTTTGATTTTTCCGTAACGCAATTCGGCCACTTTTCCATAATCGCCGGAACGTTCGGCCTGGTCGGCCTGAAATTTAAAGTTCTCAATATTTTTGACTTCTTTTTGAATATTGTCCACCAACTCCTTTTCCGATTGCCATTTGCTTCGCAATTCATTACGGGTTTCCGAAAGGTCAGCGATTTCCTTGTTCAGGTGTTTGATTTTCTCTTCGTCGTTTTCGCGTTTAATGGCTTCGCGTTCAATTTCCAACTGACGGATTTTGCGTTCAATTTCGTCAATTTCCTGTGGCACGGAATTAATTTCCAAACGCAATTTTGCCGCCGCTTCATCGATAAGGTCAATGGCTTTGTCAGGCAAAAAACGGTCGGAGATATAACGATGCGAAAGTTCCGCAGCCGAAATAATGGCTTCGTCTTTAATCCGCACTTTGTGGTGCACTTCATAACGTTCCTTCAGCCCACGCAAAATGGAAATGGTGTCCGAAACGCTGGGTTCGTCAATCATAACCGTTTGAAAACGACGTTCCAGGGCTTTGTCTTTTTCAAAATATTTTTGATATTCGCTCAAAGTGGTTGCTCCAATGGCTCGCAATTCCCCGCGCGAAAGGGCCGGTTTCAGAATATTGGCGGCATCCATGGCGCCTTCGCCTCCACCGGCGCCCACCAAAGTATGAATTTCGTCGATAAACAAAATGATGTTTCCATCGGATTCATTCACTTCGCGGACAACGCTTTTCAAACGTTCTTCAAATTCGCCTTTGTATTTGGCGCCGGCTATCAGGGCGCCCATATCCAAAGAGTAAATGATTCTTTCTTGGAGATTTTCGGGCACGTCGCCGGAAATAATCCTGTGGGCAAGACCTTCGGCAATGGCGGTTTTTCCAACGCCCGGTTCCCCAATCAGAATGGGGTTGTTTTTCGTCCTTCGCGAAAGAATCTGCAAAACCCTGCGGATTTCTTCATCGCGGCCAATCACAGGGTCCAATTTCCCTTTGGCGGCCAAATCGTTCAGGTTTTTGGCATATTTATTCAAAGCATCGTAAGTGTCTTCCGCTGATTGTGTGTTTACCTTTGCACCCTTTCGCAAACTTTGAATGGCGGTTTTCAAGCCTTCCACAGAAGCGCCTGCATCTTTGAGCAAACGCGCCAAATCATCGTTTCCACTGACAATTCCGAGCAAAAGATGTTCAATGGAAATAAACTCGTCGCCCATTTTCTTGGCCTCTTCGGTAGCCACACGCAAATCATTGTTGGCCGAAGAAGCCAAATAAGGCGAACCACCGGCAATCTTAGGATAGGATTCAATCATCCGGTCGAGCGCCTGTGTTACAATACTTAAATTTACCCCCATTTTTTTCAAAAGAAAAGGAGTTATATTTTCATCAATGGTAAGCATTCCTTTCAAAAGATGCGTGCTTTCAATAGCCTGATTTTGAAATGACGAAGCAATTTCCATCGCCTTTTGAATTGCTTCCTGCGCTTTGATAGTAAAATTGTTGAAGTTCATAATTTAGAGATAAAAAGTTAATTTATTGTTTTTCGATTTTAGATATTTGGTTTTTAACTGAATAAAGGGAAATCAAATTTTGCGCCAAAAGAAAAGCCAAAACCGAAACAGTCAAAATGACAGTGCGTAATAGTTTGATAATGACAAAATTTCAGGCACACAAAAGCTGTTTTCTGAAAAACAAAATAAATTAGTAGGGAAAAATTGCTAATCGGTAAAAAAAATGTAATTTTGTGCAGGTTAATGAATGAGGTAAATTCGCTTTTCCATAAGCTGGATTTGCCAAATAGCTATTTTAATTCTGCAAGAAATCCGGATTAAATAGCTGGAATTCAATATTTTGAAATGAATTGTTGAGTGTATGAAAAAAATTACCCTTTTTGTTGTTCTTGTTGCCTTAACAACTTTCGCTGCCCACGCACAGTTTCTTTTTACCAGTGCAGGAGTTAGGGCCGGCGCCAATTTAACCACCATACAAGGTGAAATGGGGACACAGTGGAAACCGGGTTTTCATGTGGGCGGTGTTATCGACTACGAAATCAAACCTAATTTGTTCTACCTGCAAGGAGGTGTTTATCTTACTCAAAAAGGTTATAAATCGGAACTTGAGTTCCCGGATGCCTATACTCAAAAATTAAATTTCACGGCATTTTACGCAGAAGTGCCCATTTTAGCGGTTTTAAAATGGAAACTCGACAAAAACAGCACCCTTTCTTTTAATTTGGGGCCGTCTTTCAATATCGGTTTATTTGGGAAATCGGAATTTAGCCAAGTGGGCGAGCAATTTCCGGAAGATACTTTTACAGAAACCTTCAACACTTTTTCCGACCAAGGGTTCAAACGTTTCGACATCAGCGCCATGATGGGCGTAGGCTATGCTTGGAAACAATATTCGGTTCATTTTAATTACGATTACGGATTTTTGATTGTTGGCGACAAAGATAAAATGGCAGGCTCAAAAGGCGCTTTCAGTGGAAACAATATAGCGCTGATGTTGACATTCGGCTATACATTTAATTTTTACACAGAAGACGAACCAACAGCAAGCAATTAAGATTTCAGGGAAATTCTTAAATCGAAAGGAACAAATTTCAAAACGTTTATTTTACAAACCATTACTTTTGGGTGTAACCCTCTATTATTCCTATTTTTAAACAATATAAAAACATTCTAAGCTATGGGCGGTTTTTTTGGCGTTGTATCAAAACAAGCTTGTGTTTACGACTTATTTTACGGGGTAGATTATCATTCCCATTTGGGAACCCGCAGAGCCGGTATGGTCACTTACCACAATGGCGAATTTGCCCGTTCAATCCACAGCATTGCTCGCGGATATTTCCGGAATAAATTCGAACCTGATTTGGATAAATTTGTTGGAAATTCAGGTATTGGCGTCATCAGCGACACGGATTCCCAACCTTTGTTGTTCAACTCTCATTTGGGAAAATTTGCTTTGGTTACAGTTGCCCGTATCAATAATCTAAAAGAACTTGAAAAAGAGCTTATTGAAAAAGGAATCCATTTTAGTGAATTAAGTTCCACACAGATTAACCAAACCGAATTGATTGCCTTGCTTATCATGCAGGGAAAAACCATAGAAGAAGGTATTCAAAACGTTTATAATCACGTAGAAGGGTCTTGTTCCATGCTTCTTCTGACGGAAAATGGCATTATTGCTGCCCGCGACAAATATGGCAGAACACCGATTGTTATCGGTAAACGGAACAATGCCTTCTGTGCAGCTTTCGAAAGTTGTTCATACCAAAACTTGGGTTTTGAAACAGAATACTTTTTGGGGCCGGCCGAAATTGTACATATTACTGCCGAAGGCTTTACCCAGTTAAAAAAGCCGGCCGAAAAATTGCAAATCTGTTCGTTCCTTTGGGTCTATTATGGCTATCCCGTAACGGATTATGAAGGTATCAGTGTGGATCAGGTGCGTTTCCGCATAGGCTCTCAAATGGGCGCCACGGAAGCAACCGAAGTGGATTTTGTTTCCCCTATTCCCGATTCAGGTATCGGTATGGCCATGGGCTATGCCGAAAGTACTCACATGCCTTACCGCACCGGCGTGGTAAAATATACCCCGACATGGCCACGGAGCTTCACACCGCCTAATCAGGAAATGCGCGAATTGGTAGCCAAAATGAAGTTGATTGCGAACAAAGCATTGCTAAAAGGCCATTCGGCCATATTCTGCGACGATTCCATTGTCCGTGGAACACAATTGAGAGACAATGTCGAAATTTTGTACAACTGCGGTGCAAAAGGGATTCATGTGAGAATCAGTGCGCCACCATTGCTTTTCCCTTGTGAATTTATTAATTTCTCAGCCTCAAAATCCAAAATGGAATTGATTGCCCTGCGTTGCATAGAAGAATTGGAAGGAAGTCCCGAAAAGAATTTGGAACTGTATTTAGACTCTTCAACGCCACAGTATGAAAAAATGGTTGAATGTATCCGTAAAAAAGTCGGTGTGGATTCTTTGAAATTCAGCACTATGGATAATTTGGTAAAAGCCATTGGCTTACCCAAAGAACGCATTTGTACCCATTGTTTCGACGGTTCAAGTTGCGGAGGCTGCAAGTCAATTGAGAATTAAGAATAAAGCAGCCGTTTTAATGACTAATGGAAAACCAATGCTTTGCGCTCTTTGTGAAAATCCTTTGTGCACTTTGCGGTAAAACTGTTTTTAGTGTCGTTCATCATTCATAATTAAAGGAATAACCAAATCAACAAATAAGCAAATACCCAAAAATGAATATATTGCTATTAGGTTCTGGCGGAAGAGAACATGCTTTTGCCTATAAATTGGCTCAAAGTAAAAAAACGGAAACGCTGTATATTGCACCTGGAAATCCGGGAACAGCCCAATTGGGGATAAATATCGCCCTTGATATTACCAATTTTGAAAATCTTGCCGCTTTTTGCTTAGAAAAAAAAATAGAACTTTTGGTGGTGGGCCCCGAAGCACCATTGGTAAAAGGGATTTACGATTATTTTCAATCGAAAGAAGAACTGAAATCTATTTTGTTAGTTGCGCCAAGCTTTAAAGGCGCTCAATTGGAAGGCAGTAAAGATTTTGCCAAACAATTCATGCAAGAGCACAATATTCCGACAGCAAAATACAAAACCATCACCAAGGAAAATTTGGAAGAAGGCCTTGCTTTTTTGGAAAGTCTGCCTGCGCCTTATGTTCTGAAAGCCGATGGATTGGCTGCAGGAAAAGGCGTTGTCATTCCCGATACTTTGGAAGAAGCTAAAAATATTCTTCAGGAAATGATTTTGGAATCTAAATTCGGCGAAGCCTCTCAAAAAGTGGTTATCGAAGAATTTATGAGAGGCATTGAATTGTCTGTTTTTGTGCTTACCGACGGCAAAGAATATTTGATTTTGCCTACGGCCAAAGATTACAAACGTATTGGCGAAGGCGATACCGGTTTGAATACAGGAGGCATGGGCGCCGTAAGTCCGGTTCCTTTTGCCGACGAAGTTTTTATGCAAAAAGTGGAACAACGTATTGTCATTCCGACCATTCAAGGTTTGCAAAAAGAAAACATAGAATACCAAGGTTTTATTTTTATCGGACTGATGAATGTACAGGGCAATCCGTTTGTGGTGGAATACAATGTTCGCATGGGCGATCCCGAAACCGAGGCCGTTTTTCCCAGAATAGAATCCGATTTGGCCGAACTGCTCTATGCCGCGGCTTCCAAACAGTTGAAATCTGTGGAATTGAAAGTAAATCCACAATTTGCTACTACGGTGGTTTTGGTTTCCGGCGGTTATCCGGAAGATTTCAAAAAAGGAATGAAGATTGAAAATGCAGAAGCTTCAGAAAGTCTTGTTTTTCATGCAGGTACAGCATCAAATGGTGAAGACCTTTTGACAAGTGGCGGACGTGTTTTTGCTGTCACCTCTTTGGGTAACAGCATTAAAGAAGCGTTGGCAAAAAGTTTTAAAACGGCGGAAAATATCCGTTACGAAGGGAAATACTACCGTAAAGATATTGGGAAAGACCTTCTGAACTATGAATGATGAGCGATGAACTATGAATGAGTTTTTTCGTAAAAATAGAGCATTGGAAGAAATCAAAAACAGATTTCAGGATAAGCGTATTCTGATTTTGGGTTTTGGGCGCGAAGGCATTTCATCTTACCGTTTTTTCAGGGAGCTTTTTCCGGGAAAGCAAATTGGTATTGCCGATCAAAATGAAGTTTCCGTAAAAAATATTCCTGAAATAGATAAAAATTTAGTGGATTTTTATTCAGGGGAATCTTTTCTCGACCAAGCCAATTCTTACGATGTAATTCTCAAAAGCCCGGGTATTTCCATAAAAAGCATTGAAAATAAGCTGGATATTAGCAAACTTGACTCCCAAGCCAATTTATTTTTGCAATATTTTGGCAAGCAAACCATCGGCATTACGGGTACCAAAGGCAAAAGCACCACCACTTTTTTGACATACGAAACGCTGAAAAATACTTTTCACGACAGGGTTTTATTGGCAGGAAACATGGGAATTCCTTTTTTCGACATCCTGAAATCTATCAATGATGACAGTTTGATTGTCTGTGAATTTTCTTCGCACCAGTTACAGCAAGTAAAGTATTCACCTCATATTTCCATTTTGTTGAATATTTTCCAGGAACATTTAGACCATTATCATTCCTACGATGAATATATTGATTCCAAGTTTAATATTGCCAATTTTCAACAACAGGACGATTATTTTATCTATTGTCAAGACCATCAATTGGTTTCAGAACGGGTTTCTCAAAATCCATTTCGTTCCCAAACTTTTTCTTATTCCGTTCAAAATCCTGTCTCAAATGGATGTTTCCTCGAAAATAATGCCATTATTTTTGAAACTCCGGCAGGAAAAGAAGAAATCCACAACCTTCGCCAGCCACTTCTTTTGAAAGGTTTGCACAATTTGGGAAATGCGTTGGCAGTTACTGTGGTGGCTAAAATTCTAGGAATAGAAAATACCAAAATTTCTGAATCTTTGACTTCGTTTCGCGGACTGCCTCATCGTTTGGAATATGTCGGAACCATAGACGGAATTTCGTTTTACAACGATTCCATTTCCACCATTTCCGAAGCGGCAATGGTTGCCATAAATTCATTGGAGCATGTGTCCACTTTGATTTTGGGCGGCTTCGACCGTGGAATTGATTATGCAGGATTGGCAGCTTTTCTACATAAATCGAAATTGAAAAACATAGCCTTTACAGGTTCTGCCGGAGAAAGAATCAAAGCCGAAATGGAAAAAATCGGAACAATAAAACAAGTATTTATTGTTGAAAATGACTACCAAAAAATCATTGATTGGTGTTTTCAAGTAACTTCACAAAATGAAACTTGCTTGTTGTCGCCGGCTGCCGCCAGTTTCGACCAATTCAAAAACTTTGAAGAACGCGGTGATTTTTTTAGAAAAATGGTATTGGCTCACCAATAAAATTTATTCGTTCAAATTCCAGTCGATAGGCTGCAAACCTTTTTCTGCAAGATATTGGTTTGCCAAAGAAAAATGCTTACATCCTAAAAATCCTCTGTGTGCCGAAAGCGGCGAAGGGTGAACGGTTTTCAATACGCAATGTTTTTGCGTGTCGATAAACTTTTCCTTGGAAATGGCGTAGCTTCCCCAAAGCAGAAAAACAATGTTTTCGCGTTTTTCGGAAAGTAATTTAATGACTTCATCCGTAAAGGTTTCCCATCCATGATTTTGATGCGAGCCTGCCTGCGCTTCGCGAACCGTCAAAGTGGCGTTGAGCAGTAATACACCTTGTTTTGCCCATTTTTCCAAATTGCCGCTTTCAGGTGCAGGGAAGCCCAAATCGGCTTCCACTTCTTTCAAAATATTAATCAAAGACGGCGGTTTGCGGATGCCCGCAGGAACCGAAAAACTCAATCCGTGCGCTTGCCCGGGGCCATGGTAGGGGTCTTGTCCCAAAATAACAACTTTCACATCTTGAAAAGGTGCAAAATCGAAAGCTGAAAAAATGTGGCTTCCCTTGGGGTAAATTCTATATTTTTGACGTTCATCAACCAAAAATTCTTTCAGCGAAGCAAAATAATCTTTGGCAAATTCGTCTTTCAGGATTTCTTTCCACGAGTTTTCTATTTTAGGGTCAAGAATTGTTGTCATTGCTTTTTTTCTTGCAAATTTACGAAAAACAGAGGAAAAGGAATCGTTGTTATTGTTTGTTAAAAAAGATTTGTCAAACTTCTGTACCTTTGCAGGGAAATTCCATGTAAAACACAGCAAAAACGACGATTAAATGACAACTTTAATATCACCGTCTTTACTTTCTGCCGATTTTGGCAATCTTGCCCACGACATACAAATGGTAAACGAAAGCGCCGCTGATTGGCTGCATATCGATGTAATGGATGGTGTTTTTGTTCCGAATATATCTTATGGACAACCCATTGTAAAACATATTAAAAAACACGCTAAGAAACCGTTGGATGTGCATTTGATGATTATGGATCCTGACCGTTATTTCAATTCTTTTAAAGAAGCCGGTGCAGATATTTTAACGGTTCATTATGAGGCTTGTACACATTTACATCGCTCCATTGCCCGCATCAAGGAATTGGATATGAAAGCCGGTGTCGTTTTGAATCCACATACACCGGTAATGCTGTTGAAGGATATTTTGCGTGATTGCGATATGGTTTTGTTAATGTCTGTAAACCCGGGTTTTGGGGGACAAAAATTTATAGAACAAACCTATGAGAAAATTTCAGATTTGAAAGAAATGTGCTTGAAAAAAAGTCCCAATTGTTTGATAGAAATCGATGGCGGCGTGGATTTAATCAATGCTAAAAAGCTGGTAGAAACCGGTGCTGATGTTTTGGTTGCCGGAAATGCCATTTTTGCTTCCGAAAATCCTAAGGCTACCATCGAAAAAATGAAAGGATTGTAAAGTTTTTGAATGAGAATAAAATATTTAAACCAAGAAGAATCTCGTTTGTTGATAAAAGAGACTACACAATTAAATAAAATGAATACTTTTTGAGAAAAGAATTTTGTATCATTGTAAAATATTTTGATAGCACAGTTTTTGTATGGGAAAAATCAAATTAAGGCCTTTTGCAATTATTCCTAGTTATTCCACGTCGAGCGCCTATACTCTAGTCCTTGCCGAAATGGAAGGGAACAGGAAATTGCCCGTTGTTATAGGCGAAGGCGAAGCCCAAGCAATTGCCCTTGATTTGGAAAATATAAAACCGCCACGCCCTTTGACGCACGAGTTGATGAAAACCATCATGCTGTCATTTAATCTTACAGTTGCAGAAATTACCATAGAACGTTTCCACGAAGGGATTTTTTATTCCACGGTTTCTGTTTTGGACCAAGACGGCAATTATAGGGACATTGATGCAAGAACTTCTGATGCCATTGCCATGGCGCTGAAATTCAATTGTTCTATTTTTGCCACAGAGCAGGTTTTGGAAGAAGCCGCAATTATTCTCGAACAACCCGAATTTAAGGAAGAAATGGCCGAAGAAACTAAGGAAAACGATTTGACAACGATGAGTCTTGAACATTTGAGCCAACTTTTGAAAGAGGCCGAAAGCAACGAAGAATATGAAGATGCTTCGAAGATAATGGCCGAAATAGAAAGAAGGAAACATCTGTAAAATGGATATTTGACAAGGATTTTCCAATGAAAATAGTTTTAGCCGCCATTGTTTTATTCCTATTCTATAAATTTTTCGGGCGTTTTCTTATGAAAAAATATGTGAACTGGAAGCAAAAGAAAGACAAAGAAAAATTTTTGAAAGAAAATCCGCAGATAGACAAAGAAAATTTTAAATCCAAAGTAAATATACGTCGGCGAAGATAAATTCTAAAATTTAACAATCGGAAAATTTGAAAATGAAAGAACCAAAATCATTGTCAATTTTGAAAACAGCTAAATCTGTCAAAAAAAACATCTGATCTATAGTCCGATACCATCAATTAAAGGGCTTTTTTCTGCATTCATCTTCCAACTTTTCCAAGGAATTTCGCAAAACTTCCATTTCGGACAACGGCATAGTTTCAAAGCAAAATGTTTCAGGCAAATATTTCAATAATTCTGTTTCCGGGTATTGTTCTGCAAAATATTGGAAATGATCCTCATCCGATTTATTTTCCGGCTGGTTTTGGCGGAGGTATTGCAAAATCCGTAAACCATCCAACCGTTGATGGCAGGCAGCTACAAATGTTTCTTGTGTTTTGAAATTTTTCCGCAAAGGCTCCCATAAATCGTTTGTTTTCAATTGGCTTTGCAGAAAAGCAGTCAAAGGTGTATCCACATCTTTTTCAAAAAGGACAGGGAACAAACTGTATGTTTCGGCAATTTTGTCGAAAGAACGGCAATCGTAAATGGGATATGTTTCCGACATGTCTAAAAAAGGTTTTATCAAAGCCGGACCGGTGCCGAAAATAACCCTGTCGGATTTCCGTGCTGCAGGAAATACTTTTTCGTTTGTCCAACGGAGAAGCTTCCCAATTTTAGCAAATTTCTGCAAAAAATAAAAATCTTCGCCCGATTCCACAGGTGTCATTCCACCGATTTTATTGTAAGCCCATAATGGGAAAGCCAAAGCCGAACCCAAGGCAGTAAAAGTATAAGGGCTTTTTATCCGAAAAAGATTCAGGAAATAATAGCGCATATAAATTTCGTAGCGCAGCATGGAACGGTTCAACCCTTCTTCGTTGCTTAAACGGTGAGAATAGGGAATGCTCGCAGCCAAAACCTTGGGATTTGTCGAAAAAGCTTCTACAACCGAAGCAAAATAATTTTCATTGAAAATAGTGTCGGCATCCAAACTGATAACCAAATCGTGTTTTTCGCCTTTTTGTGCAATAAAATCAAAAATGGTTTTCCGTGCCCAACCCACGCCTTTCTTTTTGGGTGTCCATCCGTTTCCTTTCGAACTGTGGTCTATGACATGGACAGGAAAACCTTTGTAACTTCTACAAAAATCCAAACTTTGGGCATTGTCCAAACAAGATTCTATTTTTTGAGTATCGTTCCACCAAAAATCCGGCTGATTGACGCAAACCACACATTCAAAATTTCGGTAAGTCTGCTTATTTATGCACTCAAACAAAACCGGCAGATTTTCATATTCACGCAACAAAGGTATGGCAACAAAGATTTTCATGTGAGATTTTCTAAATGGGTGATTTTTATATTAATGTCTTGTTTTACAACTTATCTGTTGTTCCACATAATTCCTTTTTACCGTCGTTCGTGGAATTTTAATAGGAAACCACTCCTGTAAAGGAAATTCAAAGCCAATACCATGCATAAAATTGTAGACTGCTTTGCTGAGGCCTTTACCCAAAGCATTCAAGTCGGGTTGTTGCGAGTCTGAAAAATCTACGCCATTGTTGGCAAAAGGATTCAATTTCTCATTTATCCGTTTTGCACAAACACTTTCAGGATTTTTCCCTGAAGGGCTGTGAATGGTCATTGCATAGCGATGCCAAAATGCCGACTGTATCAAGCCCAATTCAAACATCTGTCGAACAACTTCCAATGAATCAATGGTTTCCTGCAAACTTTCGGAAGGGAAACCATACATCAGATAAGCATGCACCATAATGCCGGAGTCGGTAAAGTTTTGGCAGCTTTTGGCAGCCTGTTCAAGGCTTACGCCTTTGTTCATCAGTTTGAGCAAACGATCCGACGCCACTTCCAGACCTCCCGAAACCGCCACGCAACCCGCTTTCGACAAAAGTTCGCAAAGTTCCTGAGTATAAGCTCTTTCAAACCGGATATTTCCCCAAAAACTGACGACCAATTTCCGTTTCAGGATTTCTTCGGCAATTTCGCCCAAAAGTTTTGGCGGCAAAGCCTCATCGGTAAAATGAAATCCCGATTGCTGCGTTTGCTGCAGAATGCTTTCCATCTTATCCACAACCTGTTGAGCTGTGGGCGTTTCATAGCGCGAAATATAATCCAAAGTGGTATCGCAAAAAGCGCATTTGGCCCAATAGCAACCATGCGCCACCGTCATTTTGTTCCAAAATCCGTCTGTCCACAATTTGTGCATGGGGTTGGTCAATTCCACCAACGACAAATATTTATCCACAGGCAAACCTGAAAAATCGGGAGCAGGCAAGTCTTTAAAGGCAATATTTTCTGTGTCGTTTCCACTGTAGCAAAGTTCTTCGTTTTTCAGATAAAAACATCGCACCAATTCCTTTTCGGAACATCTGTTTTCAAGATACTCCGTCAGGCGAAGCAAAGGCAATTCGCCATCGTCGAGCAAAAGATAATCGGCATACGAAAACAGGCGTTTGTCTGTCAGGGAACGCAATTCGGTGTTGGCATAGCCGCCGCCCATTGCCGTTTTTATTTCGGGATATTTTTCTTTGATATATTGCATACATTTCAAAGCGGCGTATAAGCAGCCCGGAAAAGGTACGCTAAGGCCCACCAATTGTGGGTTGGAATTTCGGATTTGTTCGTCAAGTAATTCCAACATCCATTTATCAATCAAAGTATTAGATTTTTCCAATTCTTTTTGCAAAGAGTCAAATGTAGGCGCAAAAAGCGAAATTTGCTCGGCATAGCGAATGAGGTCGAAATTCGGCGCTTTTTTCTTGCGAATAAAATCAGCAATATCTTCTATATATAAGGTTGCCAAATGTTTTGCGCGGTCGTCCATTCCCGAAGTGCCGAAAGCCCAGTCCAAATCGGCCACATTTTTGAAACGGGCGCCTTGTGGCAGCAAAGTTTCATTGGCAATCCTTGTTGCCAAAGTTTTGTCTTTGCCTTGTAGAAAACGAATTGCCGCCTCAACGGTTTCTTGGTATTCCTTCGGCAAACCCAATTCCGACAGAGATTTTTGCGTAAAAATCCTGTTAATCAGTTCAATTCCCAAATCGCATTGAAAAACCGTATGATACGGATTCAGAAAGCCTTTCAGGACAGTTGTAGCCGGATAAGGCGTATTCAATTGCGTAAATGGCGGCGTAATGAGTAAAATATTCATTTTTAATTAATTGAAAGTGAAATAGCTATTTTTATCATTTTTCATCTGATTTCCATTGAAATAACACTTCGGCCGGCCAAATATCCTGAAGCAAAAGCCCAATGGATATTATACCCCCCCAAACGTCCGGCAATATCTAGCACTTCGCCGGTAAAGAAAAGTCTAGGAACCAAAAGACTTTCCATGGTCTTCGGATTTATTTGCAAAGTATCCACACCGCCTTTTGTTGTTTCGGCTTTCATAAAACCTTCTGTTTTTAAGGGTTTTTCTTCAAAAGTATGGATTTTTCGCGAAATTTCGTTGCGGTCTTTCTTTCCCAATTCGGCAATTTTCCGCGAAAGAAGTTCCGCCGGAAGCACGGCTTGTATGAGCCTGTCGGGCAAAAAACGTGAAAGTACGGTCTTTACCTGCAATTTCCCGTTTTCCGGCAGATTCAATAACGTTAAAACATCTTCGGAAGGCAAAAAATTGATCTGCAAAGGGTCTTCTTTTTCCCAGCAGCAGGAAAGTTGCAACATGGCAGGGCCGCTCAATCCATTGTGAGTAAACAACAAAGGTTCTTCGGCTTCCATTTTCCCAATGATAGACGCTTTCACCAAAAGGCTGATTCCTTGCAGGTTCTTCAATCTTGAATTTTGCGGCAACACAAACCCCGCCAAAGCAGGCTTTGTGGGAATGATTCTATGTCCAAAATATTTGGCAATTTTATGTCCGATGTCTGTCGCGCCAGCCTGTGGATACGACAATCCGCCTGTGGCTACCACCACCTGAAATGCGGAAAAATGCCCTTGCGAAGTTTCTATGTCGAAAAGCTGTCCCCCTTTTTCTACTTTTTCAATTTCCGCATTGAAAACAAATTGAACGCCCAAATCCTCGGCAGATTCTTTCAGAAAATGTACCAACTGCTTGGCGCTTTGCCGACAAAAAAGACGCCCCTGTTCGCGTTCCTCAATGTCTATTTCCGCCTTTTGCAATAATTGCAAAACACTTTCCAAACGGTATTTTTGTAAAGCGGTTTTACAAAATTCAGGGTTTTGCCCAAAATAATCTTTATAGGAAATGCTACGGTTGGTCACATTGCATTTGCCTCCTCCCGAAATCAAAATCTTTTTTCCGGCAATGGGAGCATGCTCTACAACCAAAACCCTGCCTCCTTTTTTCGCTGCTTCAATTGCCGCCATTAGCCCCGAAGCGCCCGCACCCAAAATCGCCACATCAAAATAAGCCATCATCTTTGTATTTAGCCTGCAAAAGTACGGGTTTTATTAGTTCTGAATTTTCAATAATGAAACATCTGTAAAATCAACAGACAAAATAAGTATGCAAAAACAAATTAATTACGAATTACATGCAGCGAAAAAAGTTCACCATTCAGGACTCATCATTCTTTTCGCCCTGCACCTTACGCTTTTTTCTTACATTTGCATCCTAATTCCTTTGGGAGAAGGAAAATATATTAGAGAAATGAAACAGCCCTATAGACACAAATCAAATGCAACAAAAGCACGGATTGCCATGCTTTTATTGTGTGTATATTTGTTTGGGTCGTTTGTTACCGGGGTCTTGCATCCGTTGCATCACTGCCACGAACATCATGCTCATGGAACAACAACCAGCCTGAATGCCTCTTCCAAAGCAGCTCATCTCCTTTCTTGTTTCGACTCCTCCGAAAAAGAAGAAAAAGGCGGAAGTACGTCTTCGGAATTGTGTGTTTTATGCCATTTTTGTGTTTCGTATGAATCTATCATAGAACAACAAAATGCAAAAACGTTTATCCCTTTCATCGATTCTATTTTCAAAGATTATCTCTACAAAAATCCACAATCCTTTGTCGTTGCTTCTAGCCCTTGCCGTGCGCCGCCGCCTTTTCTTATTTAAATTCTATTTTCACCTTTTTACCAAAACAAGATTGTCTCTTGAGCTTTGAGTAAGGGAATCTGTGGCATTGTGTTGTAATAAAACCCAATGTGGCAGTTTATTTTTTAAGCCGGCAACTACTGCTATGCTTCCTTTTCTTATTGTATTAAAGCCTGAAGCTAAACAATGAGGAATTTAATTTAAGAGCACTAAAAATAAAGAACACAATGAAAAAATTATATATTACCGTACTACTGTGCATGGTACAAATTTCCCTTTTTGCACAATATAAAATCACAATCTTAGACAAAGAAACCAATGAACCTGTTGCGTATAGCAATGTCTATTACCCCGACTCAAAAACAGGAACCCTTGCCAACGAGAAGGGCGTTTTTGCGCTCACTACAACCAAGAAATCCATGCTGATTCAGATTTCTTCAGCGGGATACAAAACTTTGCTGGAAACACTGAAATTAGACACTGGCGAATTAACTCTTTTCTTAGAACCCTCCATCCACCGCTTGCAGGAAATTGTAATTTCGGAAGAAGGTTCCAAGCTGCAAGGCGAAAATGTTTTGAATGTCGAAAAAGTAAGCCTCAACAATAATTCGGAAATCCAGGGGCTTTCATTATCGGAAAAATTGTCGAAAGTGCCCGGCGTCAGTAATTTCAGCACAGGTGCAGGGATCGGGAAACCGGTTATCCGAGGGCTGGGCGGCAACCGTGTCGCGGTTTTTTCGCAAGGAATCCGCATCGAAAATCAGCAATGGGGCGACGAACATGGTTTAGGCCTTGACGAAAACGGCTATGAAGAAGTGGAAATCATCAAAGGCCCCGCATCCCTTTTGTATGGAAGCGATGCATTGGGAGGCGTCTTATATTTTTCTGACGAACGTTATGCCAGAGAAAACAGCATTGAAGCTGTTTTGACATCGGAATTCAACACCAACACCAATGGTTGGAGAAATACAGGGGGGGGCAAATTCTCGAGTGAAAAATTCCACTGGAACGCTTTTGGCGGCTACACCACACACAAAGACTACAAAGATGGAAACAATGATTTTGTGAACAACAGCCGTTTTCAAACTGGAGATTTCAAAACGTCTTTCGGCTACACAACCGACAAATACACTTCTTTTCTCAAATACAGCTTCCTGAAAGAAAAATATGGATTAACGGAGTCCCCCGATTCGGCAAGTATCTATGAAAACGGACGGACACCGGAAATGCCCTATCAGGACTTGGTCACTCATTTAATTAGCTCCGAAAACACTTTCTTTTTCAGCAACGAATCCAAATTAAAGGTGGACTTGGGCTATGTTTTCAACAACCGTACAGAATTTGAGGAACACGAACATGAAGAAGAGATACACAGCACAGATGAAGACTCGCAGAATGCCAAAGATGCTGCTCTGGATATGAGCCTTGGCACTTTGTCGTACAATGCAAAATGGTATTCGCCCAAACTAAAAGACCACTGGACTTTGATAGCAGGAAGTCAGGGAATGTACCAAACCAATGTTAATCATGGCGAAGAAGTACTGATTCCCAATGCCATCACAGCAGATATGGGTTTATTCGTTACTTCAGACTTCTACTATGCCGAAAAATCCTATTGGCAAATAGGCGCTCGCGTGGATGGAAGGCATATTAAGGGACAAGAACATGGAGCTATGGATGAAGAAGCCTATATTCCCGAATTTTCACAAACTTATGCCGCTTTCAATTTTTCGACAGGCATTTATCAACCCTTGGGTAAAAGAATTTCTCTGCGAGCAAATCTTGCATCGGGCTACCGTGCGCCAAATATGTTTGAGTTGCTAAGCAATGGCTTGCACGAAGGGACAAACCATTATGAAATAGGAAATCCCGATTTGAAAACAGAAAACTGTTATCAAGCGGATGTTGCACTGACCTACAAGACCGAACATCTAGATTTGTTTGCCAATCCGTATTTCAACTATATTAGAAACTATATTTACCTGGAACCTTCAGGCGAAATAGAAAATGATATGCCGGTTTATTATTATGCCCAATCAGACGCATATTTGTATGGTGGCGAAGCCGGTTTTCACTTTCACCCCCACCCTTTGGACTGGCTTCATTTGGATGGTGCCTATAGCAGCACTTTCGGACAGGACAATCATCACAATGACCTGCCTCTGATTCCCTCTCAAAAGATTGATGTTACAGTGAGGGCTAACTTTTCGGGGAAAAAAGTCCTTCGTAACTTTTTCGTCTATCTGCAAAACCAATACTCATTTGCCCAAAACCACATTGCCGATTACGAAATTTCTACCGGTGCCTATAATTTGTTGAATGCAGGTGTGGGCTTTGAGTTCAGGTTCAACAAACAAAAACTCTTGCTGAATATTGCTGCAACCAACCTCTTTAACGAAACGTACTACGACCATTTATCGAGATACAAAACAGAAGGAATTTACAACATAGGAAGAAACGTTAATATCCGCCTGACAATTCCCCTGGAATGGGAAATAGGGAAAGAAAATTAAAAGACAAAGCCATTCGCGGCCTTCTTTTTAAGGAGGTGTTATAAAAAGTATGCTGCTATAAATAAGTGACACTCAGGTAAAATAAGAGTATTTTTGTAAAATGCAAATCACAATCATACTCTACTGTCCTCAGTGCCACAGTGCAAATATAAAGAAAAACGGGAAGAAAACCAATAAAAAGCAAAATTATCAATGTAAAGATTGTCAACGACAGTTTAT
>JAVBMO010000013.1:0-9861 GCA_031552355.1 Bacteroidales bacterium
GGCTATTTCTAAAGCTTTCGGAGAATCATATAAGAATTTACTTATTAGTTCCACCAAGTCAATGACAGGGCATTTACTCGGAGCTACAAGTGCAGTCGAAGCAATTGCCACTGTCATGGCGGTAAAAGAGAATATTATACCACCCACAATTAACACAGTAGATGTTGACCCTAGTTTACCCGAAAGCACAAACTTAGTACTTGCAAAACCTCTTAAAACAACTGTAAATTACGCGTTGAGTAACAGTTTTGGATTTGGCGGACATAATGCTTCCGTAATATTCAAAAAGATTTGATTTTGCAGTTTTTCATGGCTTTAGTAGCAAATCAGACTGCCAATTTCAGACAAATCGTAACCTATTTCAAAAAATCGTGTCATAGGTTACGATTTAGAAATAAAATAATGGTTTTTTTGGCTTTTTTATGACGTTCTTGGGCGGGCATATAAGAAAAAGCCTACACAATCAATTGATTGTGTAGGCTTTTTCTTAATTTTGTCGTTCGTTGACTTTCTTGCTTTTTCAAAGATTGAGCCTCCCATGGGACTTGAACCCACGACCCACGCATTACGAATGCGTTGCTCTACCAACTGAGCTAAGGAGGCTTTTGATTTTTTTTGCAAAAATACAAATAAAGACGATTATATGGAAAAAATGAAATAAATTTGCAGTTTTTATGTTATAATCATTGGAGTTTCTGCCTACTCATTAATATAGATTTTACCTTTTGAAAAAATATATAAAGCCATTCTTTTCTTTATGTTTGTTGGTAATGCTTTTGTCGAGTTGCTCTACCAAAAAAGCGACATTTATCAACAAAACTTACCATAATGTAAATGCGCACTACAACGTTTGGTGGAATGGAAATGAAAGTTTGAAGGAAGCTGTAAAAGCATTGCAAAAGGAAAACAAAGACGATTATACCCAGATTCTAAGTGCTTATCAGTTGGGTACACGGGAGCAGGCCATGGGGCAAAATACTGCTTTGGACAGGGCTATAGAAAAAGGAAATAAAGGCGCCAAAAAGCACTCCATTTTTGTAAAAGGGCAAGAGCATGTGAAGTGGGTACAGAATTGTTACACCTTGATAGCCAAAGCGCAGTATTACAAGCATGATTATGCCATGTCGGCATCTACCTTCCGTTTCATCAATAGCCAATATAAGGACAGCAAGCAAGCCAACGAAGCCCTCATTTGGATGGCGCGTTGTTTGTTGCAAGAAGAACAGTATAGTTTGGCCGAAGGAAATCTTGACAGGCTCAAACTTCTGATAGAATCCGGCAAAGCCTCGTCATCTCTTAAATTTGACATGTATGTAGCTTATTCGGAACTGTATCTGAAACAGAAAAAATATCCCAACGCGTTGAAATATTTGGATTTGGCTGTCGATGAACGGGGGAATAGAAAAATTGACACCCGTTTGTATTTCATTATGGGGCAAATTTATCAGGAAACCAAGAAAAAAAATACGGCTGTTAAATATTATCAAAAGGTGTTGAAGCGTAGCACTGCCTACGAAATGGAATTCAACGCCAGAATTAATATGGCGTCGTGTTATAATTCCCGTCAGGGGAGTGCAAGCGAAATTCTAAAATCTTTGGCAAAAATGCTTAAAGACAGCAAGAATAAGGAATACAAAGACCAGATTTATTACGCCATGGGCGAAGTTTCCATGTCGGAAAAAAATGCCACCAAAGCCTGTGAATACTGGGCGCTTTCGGTCGAAGAAAGCGCCGGAAATAATGCCCAAAAAACGAAGTCGGCGTTGATATTGGCCAATACTTATTACGATTTATTCGAGGATTATGTTCAAGCGGAAAACTACTACAAAATTGCTTTGGCAACAATGAAACCCGACTATCCGAACTATGACAAAATCAAAAGCCGCGAAGATATGCTTTCCGCTTTGGTGGAAAACATAAAAACCGTAAACCGTTTGGATACGCTGTTGATTTTCTCGGAAATGTCGCCGGCAGACCAAAACCGTTTTGCAGAAAAGAAAATTGCCGAATACAAAGCTGCCGAACAAGCCAAAATAGAAAAAGAAATGGCAAAACAGGAAAGCCAAGCCGGTGGGATTGCTTCGCAAAATCTGAAAGGGAATTGGTATTTTTATAATGCAACCACTGTACAGCGTGGCAAAGAAAGTTTTGTGAAAACATGGGGGCGGCGCATGCTGGAAGACAATTGGCGGTTGAGCGACAAAGAAATTACATTTTCAACACCGCAGGAAACGGAATTGGCCAAAAATCCGGAAGGCGCTTCAACAGCAAAACAAGATTCTGCTTCGGGAAAAGAAGACCAGAATATTTCAAGCAGCAATGCCAACAATCCTGCCAGCAAGGACTACTATTTTTCACAAATACTTAGGACTCCTGCACAAAAAGACACGGCAAAAAATACCATCTGTACTTCCTTGTTGAGTATGGCGTTTATCTACAATGACGGATTGAAAAACGAAAAAAATGCCATAGAATCTTTGTTGAAACTCGTACAACAGTATCCTGAATATGAAGGAATTTTGTCGGCCTACTATTTGCTCTATCGTATTTACGACCGCAAAGGTGAAACCCCCAATGCAAACTATTATAAAAATCTGATTTTAAGAGGCTTCCCCGATAGCGATTATGCCAATTTAATTCGGGATGAAAACTACTATAAAGAAATGTTGGCGCGCGAAAAATTGCCGGAAAAAGAATATGAAGCAACATTTTTGGCTTTTACCAAAGGCCATTACAGCGATGTGCTGAGCCTTGCCCAAAAAGGAAATGAAACCTATCGCGACCCGGTGCTTATGCCGAAATATGCTTATTTGACGGCTTTTGCTTCGGGAAAATTGTATGGGAAAGAGGTTCTAATCAAGAAGTTGGAAGAACTTATTGCAAAATATCCTGCGGCTGAAATTACGCCCAAAGCCAAAGAACAATTAGCTTTGTTGAAAAGCGGAAAAATAAACTTTACAACAGCGGCGCAAGATGGAATGCCGAGTTCACAGGAAAGCCATGTATCAGAGACGCCTGTTGAGCAGGAAGCTGCTACCGAAACCACTCCTACCGAAACTGTTACTGATTCCAAAGAACAGCAGTTAGAAAAAGAGGCGGAAGTTTACCGTTACCGCGAAAATCAGACGCATTATTTTGTGATTCTGGCCAATTCGTCCAAAGTGGATGCAAATCAAATGAAATATGATTTGTCGGACTTCAATAAGGAATTTTTCTCTTCTTTAGGCTTGAAAATAAGCTCGTTCTTATTTACAACCACCGAAGAAGTTTTGATGGTTCAGCAATTTGAAAATGCAAAAACGGCAATGGAATATTATAATTTTGTGAGGAAGCGGCACGAACTGTTTAAAAAATATCCGGCACAAGACATTAGAGCTTTTGTGATTTCGGCACAAAACTACCCAACGTTTTACAATATGAAAAACATAGAGGTTTATGAATATTTTTTCAATAAAAACTATGTTAAATAAAATCAAAATGCCTACATTTGTAGTTTGAATGCAAAAACGTATTCAAGGAAAACCAGTATAAACTACCTCTTGTTCGCAGAGCGCAATGCGGCAGGAATTAATAAACTTTGATTATGGCAAAACCTATTGTTGTAAGTACAGCCTCGGTCAATATGATTGGCAGTACGACGAAAATAGTCGGAAATATTACATCAGACACGGATTTCCGTATAGACGGAACGCTTGTCGGCGATATTTTTTTGAAAGGGAAATTGGTAGTAGGCGCTTCGGGCAAAATAGAAGGCAATATAGTTTGCGAAAATGCCGATTTTTCAGGTTTGGTAAAAGGAAATGTTACTGTAAAAGAGCTTTTGGTATTGCAAGCCGATGCTAAAATCTTAGGCGATATTTCAGTGGGAAAACTGTCTGTTACTCCCGGCGCTGTTTTTTCAGGGCATTGTAAGATGGAGACGACACAAACCGCTAATAATACCTCTAATAAAAATGACTGATAAGGATAAAGAAAATTTAGCCAAATACGCATCCCTCGGAACCCAAATGATGGTGATTATTTCCATAGGGACTATAGGAGGATATTTTTTGGACAAAAAGCTGGAACTTTCGTTTCCATGGTTTACGCTTGTGTTGGTTATTCTTTCTGTTGCTGCAGCTTTGTGGTATGCGTTGAAAGATTTTTTTAAGGAAGAAAAGAAGAAGAAAAAAAATAAAACAAATTTATAAGCTGTTAAGGAAATGGCAAAAAGCACAATTTTTGAAAATATGAGGATTTATATCCGCAATTTAGCCTTGTTGGATTTGGTACTCATTGCCGTAATGATACCTGTTTCAACCCTTTTTGAAGGTCTGTTTTCCTACAATGAAATAGCGTTGATGGGCGTTTTGTTGCCCGTGCATACAGCTTTCAACCATTACCAGTTCAAAAAAACATTGATGAAAAACCCTAAAAAGTTTCCTTCTGTTTTCCTGATGCTGACTTTTATCAAGCTGTTTACCTATTTGATTTTTGCAATTGTTGTGGCGTTTCTGCTTCCATTGCGCACCAAAGGTTTTATCATTACCGAAGCTGTTTTCTATCTAGCCTTTTTGGCTTATGAAACTTTGTCTTTGTCTAAATTGGTGAAGACAAAAAAGTAAATTACTTCGTATTTGCTTTCTGTAAATTTCTTAAAAACTGTTCATAGCGCAGGCGTGAAAAGGCGGTTCCTTTGGTTATTTTCTTGAAAGTAGATTTTTCTACAAACGAGGCCGAATTTTCCGATAGAATTTGTTTTAAATCTTCGGAAGGCGAAAAGTACGTTTCAGAATTTCCAAAACAGGCTTTTGCATTCCACGGACAAGTCAATTGACATTCGTCGCAGCCTAAAATATAATTTTTCAGGTTTATATTTTCGGGCAAAGTTTCCGATTTGTTTTCAATAGTATGATAAGCCGTACATTTGTTTGCATTTAGGAAAAACGGTTTTTCCAAAGCTTGGTTAGGGCATTTTTGCAGGCAAAGCGTACAATCACCACAACGGTTTTCCACTGCTTTGTCGTAAGACGATTCTGCGTTACACAAGATTTCGCCAATTACACAAAAAGAGCCGTGTTTTTCATTAATCAGGCAAGTGTTTTTGCCAATCCAGCCCAATCCGGCCTTTGCAGCCCAAGCCCGATCCATAACAGGCGCTGTGTCGCAATAGGGAATGCCTTCAAATTGAGGATATTTTTCTTTTAAAATATGGATAAAAGCATACAATTTTTCCTTTACCAAATGGTGGTAATCTTTTCCCAAAGCATGTTTCGATACTTTGACGTTTGCGTTTTCAACTGGTATTTCTGTATGGTAAGAAAGCAAAACGGAAATCATGCTTTTGGCTTCAGGCATTAACAACTTTGGATTATAGCGTTTGTCCTGATAATTTTCCATGTAGTGCATACCGGCATGTGCATTTTGTGAAAGCCATTGCCGGAAAAAGGAAAAGTCCTGCTCCAAAGAATCTATTTGCGAAATTCCGCAAGCATCAAAACCTACGGAAGAAGCAATATTTTTGATTTCTTCGGAAGAAATAAGTGGCATTTTAATAATTCCGAATCAGATTGACACTTCCTTTTTTCTGGAATATTTGGCCGAGGCTGTTGGTGCATTTAACAGCATAGACGTATGCTCCCGAAATGGCGCCATTTCCTGTCCAACCTTGGTTTATGTCTTTAGAAAAGAAAATCTGTTTTCCTTTGGAATCGAAAATACGCATTTCAAAAGCCACTACATCTGAAGCAACTGCTTTGAAGACTTGATTAGCTACGCCATCGGGTGTAAAAGCCGAAGGAATGAAAATTTCATACTTTGGCATTTCCGGTTCTTTTGCAGGAACAGGTTTGGGAAGTTCAACAAGGGTTTCTTTTACAACAACAGGCTCATCTTCTTCTTTAGGTAAAACGGGTGTATTTCTTATGGGTGCAGCAGCTGTTTCCTGAGCAGTCGTTGCAACTTCCACTGAAGATTGCAGTACTTCCGGTTTTGTATTTGGAACAAATGTATTCGACGTGGTGTCTTTCTTTTTCAATTTGTAGCGAATACTGTCTGTTATTGTTGTAGAGGCTGTTTCTGAAATATTGGGTTCTGTCGGTTTGGTAAGAAATTCGGAGTTTAAAGGCAGAAGAAGCGTTCCAAAGTTGTCGGGTAAAATATTGAATAACTTGGTTTTATCGTTTGCAATGGGTTTCGACTCTATAACAGTTTTATTTGGCGTTGTTGGAAGTGGTTCGGGAGTATATATGACAGCAAAATAAACAGCCACGGCAACAACTGCTGTTGCAAGTCCAACAAGGGTTATTGTACGTGCCTTGGGGCTGTGTTTGAATTTTTCTTTTTTCAAACCTTCCCATAACATTGGCGATGGTGTTGCTTCAAAATTTTCAAATTTTTCCCGAAAAGCAGCTCCTATGTCGTTGTTTTCTATCTCCATTTCTATTCTATAAGGTCGTCTTTGTTTAACAATTTAGTTTGCAAATACCGTTTTGCTTTCAATAGCTGCGATTTTGAAGTGGAAACCGAAATATTCAATAAATCGCTGATTTCATTGTGGGAATATCCTTCAATTTCATACAAATTAAAAACTGTTCTATACCCCGGTGGCAACTTTTGCAAAGCTTTCAGCATATATTCCACTGAAAAAGAATCATAATCGACAGATAAATCTGAGGTTTCAGGCATGGTGTCTGAAATTTCCAAATGATTCTTGTGCCGTGCATGGTCGCGCAAATGATTCAGCGCTGTGTTTACGACAATTTTCCGTATCCAACCTTCAAAAGAACCTATAAACGTATATTTGTTAATGTAACGAAATACTTTGACAAAACTTTCTTGCAAAACATCCTCCGCTTCGTCCTTATTTGACATATAACGAAGGCTTACACCAAACATTTTGGGCGAATATTTCCTATAAATTTTTTCATAGGCAACCTTATTCCCTTGTTGACAGGCCGTTATTAAAGAAAGTTCTTCTGCATCCATATTTTGTTCTTTTTAAAGACACCTGATATTTTAATCCGGTTGCTTTTACCAAAAGAATAGAAAAAGCGAATAGAACAACTTTATCAAAATTTGTTCCAAAGATAAAATTCTTGCTTTGAGATAATCTTTAGTAAGAAAACGAGAAAGCTTAAAGAAATTTTAATTACCAATCCCAACCATCATCTGGATCTTCCTCAGGTTCAGTAATTTGTTGATGCAATACAATAGTAACTTTTACAGTTTCACCTTCTTTGGTACTAACACTATTGAGGCCGGTTAATCCATCTTTTTCTGCGGTAGCTTTACAAACTGCCGGATAATCAAATTCGCATGAAAAAATCCCTTGGCCATTGGTGTTGCCTTCAGCTTTGTAGGTGCTCACCTCATAAGGGGCAGGCCCTGCACTTACCTTGGTTAAAGCATTTGCAACGGGTTTGTTGTCGGCATCAACAACCGATACTTCCATTTTGCATTTGGTATCTTTAGAACAAGAAACACCCAAGGCAAAAAGCGTTAATAATAGGCCTGTGAAAAGGAATGGTTTTAAAGAAAGATGTTTTTTGTGAACCATTGTCGTATTTTTTTTGTAATATTGTACATTGAAATATGAAATGCAAATTTAAACCAAAAAACAATGAGAACCAAATATGTATTTATTTTAGCCGTATTATTTTTTGCGCAAAATATTTGTTTTGCCCAGGCAAATAAGAAAACCAACGTTAAAAAAAACGCAGATACCAACACTTATGTGGAAATAATCACCGATTTTGGCAATATGAAAGTGGTTCTTTACAATGATACGCCTTTGCATAAAGCCAATTTTATAAAATTGGTTTCCGAAGGATATTACGACAGTTTGTTGTTTCACCGTGTAATTAAACAATTTATGATTCAAGGCGGCGACCCTGATTCTAAAAATGCACAGCCCGGACAAATGTTGGGCAATGGTGGTCCCGGATATACTATTCCTGCTGAAATTATTCCCGGAAAATATCATAAAAAAGGAGTGTTGTCGGCAGCCCGCACGGGCGATGCTGTGAATCCGGAAAAGGCTTCTGCAGGCTCTCAATTCTATATTGTGCAAGGCGCCGTAATGACTATGGATAATTTGAAAAACTTGGAGCAAAGAACAGGAAAAGCATATAGCGCTGAGCAATACGAAATTTATACAACAGTTGGCGGTTCGCCGTGGTTGGATAATGAATATACTGTTTTTGGCGAAGTGGTGGAAGGTTTGGATGTTATTGACAAAATAGCAGCCCAACCGGTGGATGGCAGAAATCGCCCGGAAAAAGATATTCGCATGAGTATGAAAATAGTAAGCCCTAAAAAATAATTTCTACATATATTTTAAATATTACATTCGTGAAAGAGAAAATTTCGGCGCAAGCAAAAGAAATAGAGGCATTTGTCATCCAAAAATTCGAAGACATAGAAAATTTCCGCATTCAATTTTTGAGCAAAAAGGGAAGTATTTCCACATTGTTTGAGGATTTTAAAAATGTTGCCGTTTCGGAAAAGAAAGAAATGGGACAGTTGTTGAACGAATTGAAACAGAAAGCTCAAGCCAAAATAGATTCATTTAAAGAAAGTTTCGATAATCAAACTTCAACAACCGGCGAAAAACAGGATTTGACCTTGCCTTGTGATTTTTCTGAAACGGGTAGCCGCCATATACTTTCTTCGGTTCGCAATGAAATTTTGTCCATTTTTGCACAAATTGGCTACACGGTTGCAGAAGCAGGCGAAATAGAAGATGATTGGCATAATTTTTCGGCTTTGAACTTTCCTCCGGAACATCCGGCCCGTGATATGCAAGATACTTTTTTTGTGGAAAAAAGTGAAAACGGAAACGATATTGCTTTGCGGACACACACTTCGTCGGTACAGGTGCGGGTGATGGAGTCGCAAAAGCCGCCAATTAGGATTGTTGCCCCCGGCCGTGTGTTTCGCAACGAAGCCATTTCAGCGCGTGCTCACTGTATTTTTCACCAAGTGGAAGGTTTATATATCGACAAAAATGTTTCGTTTGCCGATATGAAACAGACTTTGCTTTATTTTGTAAAGGAAATGTTTGGCGAAACTGTTCAAATGCGCCTTCGTCCTTCGTTTTTCCCTTTTACGGAACCTTCTGCCGAGATGGATATTTCGTGCCGCATTTGTGGCGGGAAAGGTTGTAATATCTGCAAGGGAACCGGTTGGGTTGAAATTTTGGGTTGCGGAATGGTAGATCCTAATGTACTGGCCAATTGCGGTATAGATCCCGAAGTTTATTCAGGCTTTGCTTTTGGTATGGGCATTGAACGGATGACCATGATAAAATATCAGATTCGCGATCTGCGGCTGTATTTCGAAAACGATTTGCGTTTCTTGAAACAGTTTGAAAACGTTTTGTAAGTCTTACACCTTTAGCTTTAATTGTTTAAACAGTTCCCAAATAACAATTCCTCCGGCTACGGATACATTCAGCGAATGCTTGGTGCCGAACTGAGGAATTTCTATGCAGCCTTCCATCAAAGGGAGGAGAGTTTCATCAACGCCATCGACTTCGTTTCCCAAAACAAGCGCTAACTTTCGATTGGCTGGGATTTCGAACCTTTCCAATGGAATACTTTGGGTGGTTTGTTCCACAGCCCAGACAGAAAAATTTTGTGATTTCAGCAATTCCACAGCTTCTTGGCTGGTTTTAAAATATTGCCAATTAACGGAATCCTCAGCACCTAAGGCTGTTTTATGGATTTCGCGATGGGGCGGAGTTGCTGTAATGCCGCAGAGGTAGATTTCCTGCAAACAAAAAGCGTCGGCAGTGCGGAAAACAGAACCTATATTATTCAAACTGCGGATATTGTCCAACACTACTACCAAAGGAATTTTTTCAGTGGTTTTAAATTCTTC
>JAVBMO010000166.1:0-7841 GCA_031552355.1 Bacteroidales bacterium
GAAAACTATGAGGTAGAACGTTTTATGGATGGTTCAATATTGACCATTGCCGATGCCCCTTGGCCGGGTTTCACACCGGACCTTATTAGCATTGCATTGGTTGTAGCCGTTCAGGCTAAGGGCAGTGTGTTGATTCATCAAAAAATGTTTGAAAGTCGCTTGTTTTTTGTAGACAAACTGATTGATATGGGTGCGGAAATTATCCTTTGCGACCCACACAGGGCAACGGTTATAGGCCTAAATCACGAATCGCCGCTAAGAGGAACCCGCATGACTTCGCCTGACATTCGTGCAGGCGTGGCGTTACTTATTGCTGCCCTTTCGGCAAAAGGAACCAGCATTATTGACAATGTGGAACAAATAGACAGAGGATACCAAAACATAGACGAACGATTACGAAAATTGGGAGCAAAAATCGAAAGAATTTCTTAAAAAAGTATTTTTTTAGTATGAAAGTTTTTAAATTCGGCGGAGCTTCGGTAAATTCGGCAACAGCAGTGGAGAATGTTGCAGATATTCTACAGCATTTTCGCTCGGACAATATTGTGGTTGTAGTTTCGGCAATGGGTAAGACAACCAACGATTTGGAAAGTTTGTTCTATGCGTGCCTTTATGCTAATCCTGAAAAAGAATCTATTTTCAACAAAATTACGGATTATCACAATCAAATTGCCAAATCACTTTTTGCCGATAAAAACCATACGATTTTTGAAGAACTGGACACCATTCTCAAGGAACTCAGGCATATTAGCCATAATAAAATTACAGACCAAAATTCTTTTTATGCTCAAGTTGTTAGCTTTGGCGAAATACTTTCCAGCAAGATTTTGAGCTGTTATTTGAATGAAATAGAAGCAAGCAATACTTGGTTGGATGTCAGGAAAATCATAAAAACTGACGGCAATTACCGGGAAGCCAATGTGGATTTGGTCCTTACCGAAAAAAATATAAAGCAAGAGGTTGATGCGTTGTTTTCAAATGCGCCTTTGATTGTAACCCAAGGTTTTTTGGGAAGCAGCCCCGACAATGCAACAACCACTTTGGGGCGGGAAGGTTCCGACTACACTGCGGCTCTTTTTGCCTACAGCCTCAATGCTGAAAGTTTAACTATTTGGAAAGACGTTCCGGGCTTGTTGAATGCCGACCCCAAATATTTTTCCAAAACCACTGTTTTAGAACGAATTCCGTATAGAGAAGCTATTGAATTAGCTTACTACGGTGCGACTATCATTCACCCCAAAACGATTAAACCTTTGGAAAATAAAGGTATTCCGTTATATGTAAAATCTTTTACCGACATAAATATTCCCGGTTCTATCATCGAAGAACGTGAAAACACTGTTCCACCCATTCCTTCTTACATTTTCAAAGTAAAACAGAAATTACTTACTATTTCTCCCCTTGATTTCTCGTTTATTCGCGAAACCGATTTTGCAGAACTTTTTGCTATTTTTGCAAAAAAAGGAATTAAAGTAAATGTCATGCAAAATTCTGCTATCAGTTTTTCTGTTTGCATCGACGAAAATTCCGAAATTTTTGAAGAATTGCATGAGGAACTTTCTTCGAAATTTATTGTAAAATTCAATAAAGATTTGGAACTTATTACCATTCGACATTTTACAGAAGAGGTTATTGAAGAAGTTGTCGAAGGCCGCGAAATTTTATTGGAACAACGAAGCCGGTTGAATGCTCAAATTATCATAAAATCGGAATATAATTCTTGAAAAGAAACTATTTTCAAAAACAAATAAAAAACAAATGAAAAATTACAAATTGTGGAACAATGTAACAGGCTGGCTTGTTTGTGGCATAGCGAGCCTTGTTTATCTGCTTACGGCAGAACCAACAACAAGTTGGTGGGATTGTGGTGAATATATTTCTACAGCGTATAAATTGCAAGTAGGGCACCCTCCGGGAGCACCTACATTTCAATTGATCGGACGTCTTGCCAGCATGTTTGCCGGTGGCGATGTCATGAAAGTGGCCTATACCATCAATGCCATGTCGGCAATTTGCAGCGGATTAACCATATTGTTCCTGTTTTGGACTATTACAATGTTTGCTAAAAAAGTAGTTGTGAAAAATGGCAATGAAATGTCACTTTCTCAAGCAATTGCAGTTTTAGGAAGCGGTTTGGTCGGCGCTTTGGCTTATACATTTTCCGATACTTTTTGGTTTTCGGCTGTGGAAGGTGAGGTGTATGCCATGTCATCGTTCTTTACTGCCATTGTATTCTGGGCTATTTTAAAGTGGGAAGCGCAAGCAGACCAAAAACATTCTTTGCGTTGGCTCATCTTGATTTCGTTCTTGGTTGGTTTGGCCATTGGCGTCCATCTTTTGAACTTACTTACCATTCCTGCTATTGTTTATGTTTACTACTTTAAAAAATATCCTAAAACAAGCAAAAAAGGAATGTTTTGGGCTTTTTTAATTTCTATTGTTTTGGTAGTCTTAATTTTATACGTTATTGTTCCTTACTTCGTAATACTTGCCGGAGCTTTTGAAGTCTTTGCTGTAAACAGTTTAGGACTGCCGTTTAACAGCGGTACTATCATTTATTTCTTATTATTATTCGGCGCTATTATCGGTGGAATTGTTTGGTCGCACAAAAAAGAGCGTCCGGTTACCAATGCAGCAATTTTGTCTGTTTTATTCATTATTATTGGTTATTCATCATTCTTTCTTTTGATTATTCGTGCCAATGCCAATACACCAATCAACGAAAATGCACCTAAAGATGCTGTTTCCATGCGGGCTTATTTAGGCCGCGAACAATATGGCGAACGTCCTTTGTTTTATGGCGAATATTATGGCGCTCAACCGGTTGATTACAAAGAAGGTTACCAAAAATATGTAAAAGGCGAACATCGTTACGAAGAAGCAGGAAAAGGCATCAGCTATGTGTATGATGACAAAGATTGTATGCTGTTTCCCCGTATGTATAGCCCTTCGGAAGATCGAAACCATCCTGTGTACTACAAGTGGTGGTCGGGCATTAAGACTGATCGCAAGCCTACCTTTGCCGAAAACATTGGATTCTTTGTTAAATATCAGTTAAATTATATGTACTGGCGCTATTTTATGTGGAATTTTGCCGGACGCCAAAACGACATTCAAGGGGAACATTTTAATCATGATGGAACCCGTAATTATACAGATGGGCATTGGATTACCGGAATTAAATTCATTGATGAAATGCGTTTAGGGCCTCAGGATAATCTGCCTGACGATTTGGCAAGTAACAAAGCTCACAACAAATTATATGCATTGCCGTTGATTTTAGGGCTTGTAGGTTTGTTTTTCCATTTCAAACGCGATAAAAAAGATACATTTATTGTCTTGTTGTTATTTTTTATGACAGGTTTGGCAATTATTATTTATTTGAATCAACCCCCCATTGAACCGCGTGAACGGGATTATGCTTATGCGGGTTCGTTCTATGCTTTTGCTATTTGGATTGGTTTGGGTGTTTTGGCGCTTTATGAATGGATTTCAAAAAAATTGCCTCATTTGCCTACGGCCATTGCTACAACAGTTCTTTGTTTGGCATTGGTTCCTTGCATTATGGCCAAAGAAGAATGGGACGACCATGATCGCTCCAAGAAATATGCCGCTCGCGATTTCTCTTTCAACTTCTTGAATTCCTGTGATAAAAATGCTATTTTAATGACTTATGGCGACAACGATACTTTCCCACTTTGGTATTTGCAAGAAGTGGAAGACCAACGTACCGATGTCCGTATTTTGAACTACACACTTTCAGGAATGTCGTGGTATGTGGAACAGTTATACAACACATTGTACGATTCAAAAAGTTTACCGTTTACTTTGCCGAAAGAATTCTATGGAATGAGCAAAGACTATATTTTTGTGGAAGAACGTGCACAAACTTTTGAACTGAAAGAGATGTTGCAATTAATGAAAGACGGAAATCCACGTTTCAAAGCCATGTTGCAAAACGGAACAGAGGCCAATCTGCTTCCTACCAACCGATTTAAAATGACTTTGGATATACCTAAATTGGTTGAAAAAGGTGTAATTCCTGCCAATATAGCCGATTCAATTTCTCCTGAAATTACTTGGGAAATAAAGAAAAACCGTTTATTCAGAAATGAATTGATGTTTTTGGATATCTTGGTTTCCAATGGCTTTGAACGTCCGATTTATGTGATGAATCCGTATTATTTGAGAGATGTATTTCCTCAAATTAACGAATACATTCAAAAAGAAGGATTTATCTACAGGCTTATGCCGTACAAAGTCCGTTCAGCTTCGAATTTGGATAAAAGCTTTGAAGTGGCCAACAATGCCGTTTGGGGAAATTTGAATGATCCTGAGGTTTATATAGATCCTATTAGCAACAACCAATCCAGCATGATTCGTTATCAATATGCCATGTTAGGCCAAGAATTGATTGATGCAGGAAGAACAGACCAAGCCAAAATCATTTTGGACAAAGGTTGCTTCTATTTCCCTGATTTCAATTTCCAATATGACCAAAGTTCATTCCCTTATGTTGCCGGTTATGCCAATATTGGCGAGAAACAAAAAGCCTTGGAAATTTTAACGGAAATAGTAAGTCTTTATGAGCAAAAAATGAGGTATTACAACCAATTCAGAGGATCGAAAGCCTCCGGATTCAGAATGGCCAAGGAAGAGGCTATGCAAGTGCTTCAAGTTGCCTATAATAATGCTCAACTTTATGAATTTAAAGATTTGCAAAAAAGGATAGAACCTATGCTTCAACAAGCTCAGTTTTAATTTTTAAAAACCTTTAAAAGGTCGGTTTAGAGAAATTCTTAACCGGCCTTTTACTTAAAAAAATCAAGAAATGATACAAAGAATTCAATCCGTATTTTTGGTTTTGGCTTTGGTGGCCATCGGCTTATTATTTGCTTTTCCTATTGCCAATGTTATTTTTCAGTATGATGGGCAAACCATAGTAACGCCATTGATGCTTTTCCCAAAAAGCACACCCATCATGGAATCTAACCCTGAAATTACGCAAGGTTCATGCGTAAATCCCATTTATTTGGTAATTATTGCCTCTGCAATGGCTTTGCTTACTTTTATTACCATTTTCAGCTATAAAAATAGGATTTTGCAAGTAAGGCTTATTGCTTTCGCTATGTTGTTGAATGTCGCTTTTGTCGGGCTTTCGCTCCTTTTAACCATTGATGAATTTGCCAAAAACTTAGCACTTTATTTCAACACCATTTCCACTGTAGAATACTCTGTAGGAACCATTATTCCGATCATTACGATTATTTTATACTGGTTAGCCCAACATTATATCAAAAAAGACGAAAAATTGGTTCGTTCGGCAGATAGATTGAGGTAACCTCGGTAAAAATCATTAAAACGACGGTAAATATTTTAGGGTATTTACCGTTTTTTTATTCCATCCATTGCTATTCGTTCTAAAAAAATGCGACAAATAATTTCGTAAATTTGTATTTCTTTTAGGATGCCTTAAAGATAGATAAAATATTCATTTCTATTTCACATAGAGAATCACCGGATAATAATGATTTCAGTAAATAACCTTTCAGTACAATTTTCAGGGAATTACCTTTTCGATAATATTACATTTAATATTGGTGACCGCGACCGTATTGGGCTTGTAGGGAAAAATGGTGCAGGAAAATCCACCCTGCTGAAAATTATTGCAGGACAGCAGGAACCTGAATCCGGCAGCATTAATATTCCTTCCGGAAAAACTATTGGATATTTGCCACAGGAGATGGTTCCCAGAATAGAATTTTCTGTTTTACAGGAAGCGCTTACTGCTTTCGATGAAATTAACAGTCTTGAAAAAGAACAGGAAAAGCTAAGTCATGAAATAGGGGAACGGACTGATTATGAATCCGGCGAATATTCCCGTTTGATTGAGCGTTTGCACGAAATCAACGAACGTTTTCAGGTTTTGGGTGGAATCAACCGTAGGGAAGAAGCCGAAAAAGTTCTATTAGGATTGGGTTTCAGCCATTCCGATTTGGAACGTTCCATTGCAGAATTCAGCACCGGATGGCAGATGCGGGTGGAATTGGCAAAAATTCTACTCAGAAGGCCCGATTATGTACTTTTAGATGAGCCTACAAACCATTTGGATATTGAATCCATTCAGTGGTTGGAGAATTTCCTTATCAATTATTTTGGGTCGGTAATGTTGGTGTCGCATGACCGTACTTTTTTGGACAATATCACCAAGCGCACTGTAGAAATTACAGCAGGGAAAATCTACGATTACAAAGCGTCCTATTCTGATTATGTGGTACTTTTCGAGGAACGTATTCAAAATCAGATGGCGGCATTCAGCAACCAGCAAAAAGAGATTGTGGCCGTGGAACGTTTTGTGGAACGCTTTCGTTATCAAGCCACCAAAGCCCGGCAAGTACAATCGCGCTTAAAATTGCTGGAAAAAATGGATAAAGTTGAAATTGACGAGTTTGACAAATCTGCCATTCACTTCCGGTTTCCACCTGCGCCGCATTCCGGAAAAATTGTTGCAGAAATCAACCATTTGTCAAAAAACTATGGCGAAAAAAATATCCTCAACGATATAAACCTCTATATTGAACGTGGGCAAAAAATTGCTTTTGTAGGCCGCAATGGCGAAGGCAAATCCACTTTGTCGAAAATTATTGTAGGAGATATTGACGACTACATCGGAGAATACAAAAAAGGGCATCAGGTTAGCTTAGGCTATTTTGCCCAAAATCAGGCGGCTTTGCTCGATGGCGAAAAAACTGTTTTTGAAACCATTGACGACATAGCCGAAGGCGAAATCCGCCCGAAAATTCGTACTATTTTGGGTGGATTCCTGTTTGGTGGCGAGGATATTGACAAAAAAGTAAAGGTGCTTTCCGGAGGGGAAAAGACACGCTTGGCATTGGCAAAGCTATTGCTTTCCCCATCCAATTTGCTTGTATTGGACGAACCTACAAATCACTTGGATATGAGGTCAAAAGATGTATTGAAAAATGCACTTTTGCAATATACCGGCACTTTGATATTGGTATCGCACGACCGTGATTTCCTTGAAGGACTGACAGACAGCATTTTTGAATTCAAAAACAAAAATATAAAAGAATTTAAGGGAGATATTTTTGAATTTTTGGAGAATCGTAAATTAGAAAATTTGCAAGCTTTGGACGCTGTAAAAAAAGAAGCTTCCGAAAAAAACACAAGCGCTTCGCAAAACAAATTAGACTACCTGAAATCGAAAGAAGCAGAAAAGGAAATCCGAAAAATCCGCAATCGAATAGAACAGCTTGAAAAAGAAATAGAAAAACTTGAATACACCATTCAACAACAAGATGAATTATTGCACAACCAACCGGAAATTGTTGTCGAAAATCCTTCGTTTTATTCAGAATACGAAGCCCTGAAAAACAAGCTCAATTTGACTATGCAAGATTGGGAAAACGAAAACATTCGTTTGGAAGAAACTGCAAACTAATGGAAAATTAAAATCTTGAGGAAAAATTATAACTCACAATTCAAATACTAAATTTTATGGATATTTTCTTGTTAATCACCGGTATTATATTTGTTATTGTTGGCTTTGTCGGTTGCGTCGCACCTGTTTTGCCTGGGCCACCAATAAGTTGGGTAGGATTATTATTGCTTAAATTTACTCGCTTCGGAGCAGATATCACATGGACATGGATTTTAATACTTGCTGCTGTTGTGGCTTTGGTCACCATTTTAGATTATGTGGTTCCTGCATGGGGAACCAAAAAATTTGGTGGAACAGCAGCCGGAACTTGGGGTTCCACCATAGGCCTTCTTGTCGGACTATTTTTCTCGCCTGTGGGGATTATTATAGGTCCTTTCAT
>JAVBMO010000133.1:0-13705 GCA_031552355.1 Bacteroidales bacterium
TCTTCAAAAATATTTTTCCGACAATGTTGTTGCCTTGATGGGCGAAAAATGCACACATCTGATGATTTTGGTAAAAGGCAGTGTAAAAGGCGAAATGATTGACGATTCGGGAAAATTAATTAAAATTGAGGATATTGTAGCACCCAATCCTATTGCACACGCTTTTTTGTTTGCACAGAAAAATAATTTACCGGTAACCATCACTGCAACGGAAGAAACTGAAATCGTGTTTATTGAAAAGCAGATTTTTCTGTCCATGTTGCAGGAAAACATGTTTTTACTTCAAAATTTTCTGACATTAATTTCGGATAGAAGCCTTTTTTTGTCGCAAAAGATTTTTATGTTGTCACTGAAAAACCTTAAAAACAAGCTGTGTATCTTTATTCTGAAAAGGGCTACGGAACAAAAATCGCACAATATTACCTTAACCGAAACCCAACAGGAATTAGCGGATTATTTTGGCGTTGCCCGCCCTTCCTTGGCTCGTTCATTGACGGGTTTGGAAGAAATCGGAGTTATAAAAATAGACAAAAAAAATATCACGATTCTTGACATTGAAAAGCTGAAACAATTGGCGGTATAAGATCTCTGTATCAGTGCGCACAAGAAGGCAGAAAATAGACAAGCACAAAAGCTGATAATATGACAATAAATTTTTCCAGCTTATTTTTTTGTGTATGTTCTTCAAAAAATAAAATGCTGACAGCTACATGCAACAAAATACCTATTACTACAGCTGTAATAACAGTTTCAAAGTTTTCCAAATGGTTCAAAAAAGTATTTTTCACTATAGATCCAAGGGGCGTCATGATGGCAAAAAGAGCCAATAAAGAAAAGGTCTTAAACGTTGAATAACCGGATTTTTTGAATAAAGTCAATAAAATTAATGCAATGGGAATATTATGTATGAAAATTCCCCACACCAAACCTACCTGCACTTGATTCCCTTCATGTGCAATAGGCATTCCTTCTAGAAAAGCATGAATACAAACCCCTATTAACAAAGGAAGTACAGCATAGTGATGATGGTTGTGAGCATGTTGTCTTTCTGTAGATGCTTCACCGTGGAAATGCCCATGTTCAGCGCCTTGAGTAAAGGTTTCCAGTAATAACTGTATAAGAAATCCTACCAAAACAAATACTCCAATTTTCAAAGGAAAACATGAAGTTTCATGTGAACAACCTTCATGCGCATGTATATGAAGATTGTCATAAACATGAGGTGCCAAATTCATAAAGCAAACTGCTAGCAGAAAAGCACCACCGAATACGGTTATAAATCCCATAAATTTAGTCTGTTTTTTCAGATTCCTATTTGTAAATAAAAGGGCTGTCAGAAGTACGCCTGCAATGATGATAAAATAAGAAAAATACAGATTCATAGATTTTGGGAATTAAAAAATCCTATACGACAATAAATGTACCAAGATCAAAAAATTCTATGGAATTATATTAAAAATAAAACCCACAAATTTTGTGAGTTTCATTAATAATTAAACCTTCTGAGAATTGTTTAAAAAATTATTTTTCTCTTTTGGCGAAAAATATCCAAATCTCAGATACAAGAAATTTATTTTTTATACTTATTATTTACGGTTGGTTTACTCTTTATGGAATCACAACCGGAATTTTGCGAAGAGGAGCATGCAACACATATAATACCTAAAATGGCAATTATTGTAAATAATGAAATTAGCTTTTTCATTTTGACAGATAGATTAATTTGTGGATAAATTTTCCTTTTCTAAAATAAGGAAACTATTTAAAACAAAATTACAAATAATAATTCATATACAGCTTATTCATTGCATCAAAATTATTTATTGAATTTATCAAAAATTGAAATTTTATCTTCAATAATTTATTTACAAATGTAATTTACAAAACTAAATTATTTGGTTTTCCTTTTGTAAATACTATAAATTATAGAGATTTGTTTGGATTTCTGGTTGTTTTACAAATGTAAATTATAATTATCTTTATTATATCATTTATTTAATTAATATTCAGATATATATACTGTATTATCTGTATTAATTACTAATATAGATACTTGTCTAACTTGATTTTTCTGCTTATATATAAATTAATCATTATAACAATGATATTCAATATAAAATGTAGTATATATAAAGTTTTTCTTTATATCACACACTGTTTACAAATATAAATTTTAACAAATTTACTTTTGTTTTAATTATTCTGGTTACTTTTGTAATCCAATTGTAAACTATTTACATTTATAATTTATGATGATTGATAGAATTAACCTTGTGATGAATGCCTATAACCTATCGGCAACACAATTTGCAGATGAAATTGGAGTACAACGCCCCAATATGTCCCATATCCTATCGGGAAGAAATAATCCCAGTTTGGAATTTGTTCTTAAAATTCTAAACCGCTTTCCGGAACTTTCTACCGATTGGCTATTATTTGGGAAAGGGATTATGTATAAAAATCAGGAACCGGCAACTCTCTCAGAATTGCATAAAAAAGAAGAAGCAAGGGAAAGTACAGCTATATCCAATTCTCCTATGTTTGATCTTTTTTCAGATTTTTCGGTTTCAGAATCCGAAAAACCTACTGAAAAACAAATCAATGCACCTATTTTTGAGGCACCTCTCCCCGCTTCTACCCCTCAAAAAGAAATTCAAGTAGAAGGTATTCAACATACTATTATACAGGAAAATACGAAAACTGAGTGTCCTGAAATAAAAATTGAAAATTCTAATGAAATTTCAGAACAAAAAAAAGAAAAACGAATTGTAAAATTTATTGTTCTTTATAACGACAGAACATTTGCAGAATATTTTCCTGAATAATCTAAATTTAGTATATTTGATAATTTTTTAAAATAAATTTGAACGACAATGGTATTCTATCATTGCTGCTCATTTTTATCTGATAATCAGAGATTCGAGTATCATTTTAATTCTTTTAAAAGTCTCCAAAAACATTATTATTATATATTTGTTATCTCTTTAATCAGTTGATTGTTTTAAAATCTTTTGTCATGAAAAAAATATACTTATTTTTTATACTTATTGGCTTACAGTGTCTTTCTTTTATAGAAGCTAAAGAAATAAGGGGGCGGATTTTAAAAACCGAAACAAGCAAAGCGTTTTCCGGCTTAAAGGTATGTTTGTCAACAATAAATGACAGTATCTTGGCTTATACTATAACTAATCACAACGGATATTTTGCCTTTTTGTCTGTTCCTGAAAATATTGATTCCGTAAAGATCTGCATAGGAACCGATTTTCAAATTTGCCAGCAATATGCTGTTCCTTCGTACAAAAACAATGTCGGAAAAATAAAAATTCCTATCAACAACGTTACTGCGCAAGATTTTAATCCTATTACATTCTATGAAAAAGAAGTATTAAAAATGCGGAGTCAGGGTTTTACGACGCAGCCCAATGCTACATTGCAGGATTTGGTAAACAAAATTCCCGGAACCGCCTACTCGAATAGCATCAATTACGCTTTGGGCGAACCTACCCAAGAAATACTAATAAACGGCTATATGTATTTTTCCGACAATATGGATGCGGTATTAAAAAACTTTCCTACAGATTTTGTGGATACCATTGAAATATATGATGATGTTAGCTTTGCAAAACTGGCTACCGGTTTTGATGACGATGAAAGCGCGAGAGCTATTGACTTTTACCAGAAAAAATCTTACAATAAAAGCCTTTTTGGTAATGTTTACGCCGGTTTGGGTTCCGACTACAAATATAATATGGGCCTTAATATCAATTATTTCAATGGAGCGCAGCACCTTAGTATTGTTCAACAGACCAACAATGTGAACAACTTTAATTACAGCAGTTATGACCTGAATAAAATATTCGGGAAAAATGCCGCTAATACTTTCGACGACAGGGCTGGTGAGTCTTCTATACAAGGTTTTGTGGAAAGTATGAATAATTTTTTAGTCGATTTAAGCCAAGGGGTTAATGACAATAATATGTTTGGTGTCAATTATTTGGACAGGCGCGGAAAACTGGCTTTCTACGGAAACTATTTTTTCAACGAAACAAATAACATGACACAAAGCAAGGCCATACGTTCTTATTTTTCGGAAACAGGCCAGTACAATAATTACGAAGAAACAGATTTGTCGAACAGTATCAACAGGAACCACAGGTTCAGGGCTAAATTCTACTATTATATTGACGATTTGAGCCATGTACGGATTTCGCCTAAAATTTATATCCAAGAAACCAGAGGAACCATTTCAGATGAAGCCACTATTGGAAATACTGAAATCTCTATACCCGGAGGTAATAGTTCAAGCCGCAACAATAGCAATATAAATATGTCTTCCCAACAAATATCTATTGAAACCAACTATACAAAAGCTTTTGACAAAAATAAACAACGAACTCTGACAGCTAATTTTACTCCTTATTTTTTGAAAAAAGAAGGTAATTGGCTCCTTAATTCAAAATCCTATATAAGTTTCTACGAAGACACATTAGCCTCAAGAACAGATTACCTGCAAAATGTGGGACAATTAAAAGCCGACATCGCCTACACCCACCCTATTTCATCTAATATCAGGCTTTTGCTTGGCTATTATACAAATTTTCAAACGGCCGAAACCGATAAAGATTTCACCATTGAAGAATTCCATGGGTTTGGAAATTCCGCAGAAATCAGCCCGATGGATACAAATATGATGATGCACTTGCAAAGCACCTATGCAGACAATTCACTAAAACTGATGGCGCAAATTACAGGTAAATATTGGCGCCTGAATCCGGGAATTACTTACCAAAATACCTTTTCGCACAACGACGAAAGTCCTATAGTTAAGAACGATGACCAAATTTACAATTACTTTTTGCCGGCCGTATATTTTACCTATTCCAAAGACAGGTTATCACGTTTTTCAGTCAATTACAAAAGCTATACAACAAGGCCAACCGTTGAACAATTGCAAAATACTGTCAATATTACCAATCCCCTTAATTTTGCTGTGGGGAATATTAATTTGAAACCTTCCATCAACAATTCTTTGAATTTAAGATATCTGCAAATGCTTCATAATGAAAGAAATCAGCTGAATTTATTTTTGGGTTCCATTTATACCAACGATTACATAGGAACGCAAAATAGCACGGAATTTCATTATTCGGATTCCGGCAATGACTCTATTCAAGTCTTTGTCAAACGCCCTGTAAACTTGGACAATTATTTTAATACACGCCTGTTCATTGAATACAATTCCCATATTTTGCCTTTGCAATCGAATGTGGGTGTAAGTTTGTTTACCAAATATTCGCACATTCCTACAATGAACCAAAAACATTCGTTTTTTTCGAACCAATCTGCCAGCGGCTTGATATTTTCCTTAAGCAGCGACATTACCGAAAAGCTCGATTTCCTTTTGGCTTCGACAACTACCTACAACTACACGCTGTCAACACTTTCTGGAAGTTCGGCTTCGGAATATGTCAACCAACATTCTTACTTTCAAGTAAATCTCACTTTGTTTAATTCCTTGGTTTTTTCCAGCGATATTTCGCACGACTACAACATTACGGATGCCAAAGATTTCAAAGAAAATCGCTTTTTGTGGAATGCCTATGTGGGATATAAATTCCTGAGAGAAAAATGTTTGGAAGCCCGTTTTTCGATTTATAATATCCTGAACCAAAGCCAAAATACAAGCTATACAGTAACAGACTACTACACAGAGAATATACAAAGCAACAGCCTTCAACGCTATTTCATGGTTTCGCTTTTTTATAAGCTAAATCGTCCGAATTTGCAATTTTAAAGTCTTTTCACGAGCAAAATTTTTGTATTTTTGCTTAGGCAAAAGCACCCTGAGATGAAAAAACGGTTAGAGGAAGAAATATCATTTAGTTTTGAAAACACTTCTTTGATTGGTATTGTAAACCATTCCAAAGAATATTCTTGTGCTTATCATTTGAACGAAAATCTCAATTTGGATTTTTGCAGGAAAAACGATTTTGAATTGTACAATCCCAAAGAATCCACTTCGGATTACTACACTCTTTATTTTTTTGAAGACGAAGAACTTTTGCTGAATTATCTTCTGTTGAGTACACGGAATAATGAAACCGTTTTGAACAAAAATCTTGAAGCCTACAATTATCTGTTGTTTGTTTGGGGTGTTGACCATTTAAATATTGCCAGAAAACTGACTAAAAACCTGACTAAAATTCCGGGGACTTTGCTTGTAAAATATTTCGATTTTTCTACCTTGCACAAAAAAGGGATTCCAATAGAAGATCTTAAAAAATCGGCCAACAAGGAAACCAAAATTTTATCCAATATTTCAGACTTTCTCTCAAAAGTTCTTTTTTCCGAACTGGAATATAATTACTTGGAAATTTTGAAAAATTCAGAGAAGGAAGAAAAATTTCAGTAATTAAATTTAGGGAAAATTCATATATTCTTTTGCCAAAATATAAAAAAAATATAAAATTTTCAACCATACCCCCTATTTTTCCAATTGCAAATCTAAAAATAAGACAATTTTACATTCAAAACAACAAAATCAAAGCCTATTTTTGCAAAAAATCGTAATTTTGCAAAAAACCTATCTATATGATAAATATTCGTTTTAGTGCGTTGCAAGAAATCAACAAACGCACCATGCAGCCAAGCACTCCGGCCGAAAACATTTGTATTTCTTCTTTCTTTGCCGAAAATGTTTTTACCAAAGAAAAAATGAAAACCTACCTTTCACCTGAAGCCTATCAGGCGGTAATCAGCGCTATTGACGAAGGCGAAAAAATAAGCCGGAAATACGCCAACCAAATTGCCATAGGCATGAAAGCATGGGCTATGGAACGTGGCGCCACACATTACACACACTGGTTTCACCCTCTGAACGAAGCTACTGCCGAAAAACACGAATCTTTTTTTGAATTGGATTCCAAAGGCCTTCCTTTTGAAAATTTCAGGGGAGAACTACTTATTCAACAAGAACCCGATGCATCGAGTTTTCCAAGCGGCGGATTAAGAAACACTTTCGAAGCTCGCGGCTACACAGCCTGGGATCCCTCCTCCCCTGCTTTTATCTACGACCAAACGCTTTGTATTCCAACCGTTTTCGTTTCCTATACAGGCGAAGCCTTGGACTTTAAAGCCCCGCTTTTGAAATCCTTACATATATTGGATAAATCTGCTACTTCGGTAGCTCAATATTTCGACAAAGAAGTAAAACATGTAAATGCCACTTTAGGTATTGAGCAAGAGTATTTTATTGTCGATGAGGCGCTTTACAAAGCCCGCCCCGACCTGATGCTTACCGGACGTACCCTCATGGGACATGAATCTTCGAAAAGTCAGCAATTGGACGATCATTATTTTGGTCTTATTCCTACAAGGATAACAGCTTTTATGAAAGAATTCGAACGCGAAGCTTACCGCTTGGGCATTCCTCTAAAAACACGACATAACGAAGTAGCGCCGAATCAATATGAGTGTGCACCGAATTTTGAAGAAGCTAATTTGGCCGTAGATCATAATTTGTTGCTTATGTCTTTGATGCGCCGGATTGCCAAACGCCATAAATTAAGGGTACTGTTCCACGAAAAACCTTTTATGGGTGTAAATGGTTCCGGGAAACACTCTAACTGGTCGCTAATAACCAGCACGGGTGTCAATTTGCTTTCACCCGGAAAAACGCCTCGCAACAATTTACAGTTTCTGACTTTCTTTATTTGCACTATCCGCGCCGTTCAGGAACATGGTGCTTTATTGATGTCAAGCGTTGCTAGTTTAAACAATTACTATCGTTTGGGCGGTTCTGAAGCTCCGCCTTCCATAATGTCCGTTTTTATTGGTAAAACATTGACAGAAACCTTACATTCCCTAAGAGACCGCGTGGGCGAAACCTTGATGACTCCCGATGAAAAAACAGAATTAAAATTAGATGTAGTGGGGAAAATTCCCGAAATTCTGCCTGACAACACTGACCGCAACCGCACATCGCCTTTTGCTTTTTCGGGAAATCGATTTGAGTTCCGGGCTGTAGGCTCAAGCAGCAATTGCGCCGCACCCAATATTATTTTAAATGCTGCTGTAGCGGAGCAATTAGACCGTTTCAAAAAAGAAACCGACAAATTACTTGAAACAGGTGTAAAAAAAGATGAAGCTATTTTCAAAGTACTGAAAACCTTTATTATTGAATCGCAAAAAATTCTTTTTGAAGGCGACGGCTATAGCGAAGACTGGCACAAAGAAGCCGAAAACAGAGGTATTCCCAATATCAACAGCGTTACCGATGCGTTTAAGCTTTACCTCTCAGATACCTCAAAGAAATTATTTATAGACTATGGTATTTTCTCATTAAAGGAGCTTGAAGCTCGCTATGAGATTAAAAATGAGACTTTTTTAAAGAAACTTCAAATAGAATCGCGTACTTTGGCCGACCTTGCCATCAACCATATTATTCCGGTGGCGGTTCGATATCAAAATATTCTGATAAAAAATATTTCCGGCATAAAAGATTTATTTCCTGCTGAAATAGAAGAAATTGCAAAACCTCAGATGTTGGCTATCAAAAAAATATCGAAGCACATGAAAGCCATTGACGAACAAGTCCATCAAATGATTGATGAACGAAAAAAGGCTAATATCATTGAAGAAGTTCCTGAACGTGCAAAAGCCTACTCTGAAAACGTTTTGCCTTTCATGGATTCCATCCGTTACCATATCGACAAACTCGAAATGATTATTGACGACGAATTATGGCCCATGATTAAATATAGAGAATTGTTGTTTTCACACTAAAAACGAGTCTTTTATAGGTTTTACATTCGTGATTTATGAAGAAAATCAAATAAAAAACGCTGAAAAGCATTTGCAATAAAAAAAAATATGTAAGTTTGCGTTTAAATATTGATAATTTTAACACCCCATAAATTATGAAAGAACATAAACTTTTTAAAGGAAAAACTTTAGCAATTTTAACCGGTGGCGGCGACACTCCTGCTATCAACACCAGTGTGGAAATGGTAAGAAACCGCGCAGCCCTTCTCGGGTACAATGTATATGGTATTAAATACGGATGGAAAGGCCTTTTAGGCGAAGGTAATGTGGTGGATTTAACAGATCAACCATATAATGGAGTGTATGGTGGAACTGCTTTGTGTTCAAGTAGAACCAATCCCTTCCCTTCAAAGAAAAATCCTGAAAACCGTGTGCCTCAAATTTTGGAAAATTTGAAACGCTACAAAATTGACGTTTTGGTAAGTATTGGTGGCGATGATACCAATGGTGCAGCCAAAAGGCTTTATGAAACCGAAGGTATTCCTGTTATCGGTTTTCCAAAAACCATTGATAATGACTTGCGTACCCGCACCATGCACACTTACGAAGGAAAATCCATTGAAGCCGTAGTTTGCCCCGGATTTCCTTCTGCAGGCGAATCTATTGCCGATTTTTGCAATAGATTGAGAACTACAGCCCAATCACATGCCAGAATTATGGTTGTGGAAGTAATGGGACGTGACGCCGGATGGCTTACTGGCTCTGCTACTTTAGGCGGTGCCGATATTTGCTTGGTTCCCGAAGTGGAAATTACCAAAGAAAAGAAAGAAGCCTTCTTCGAAGCTGTAAAAGAAGCTTATATGAACAGTTCGACAAAATCATTGATTTTGGCAGTATCTGAAGGAGCCCGTTGGTACAATGATAATACAGGCCAAGTGGAAGTTGTTTACGCCAGCACCGAACAAGACGAATTCGGACATCCTCGTTTGGGTGGCGTCAGTGGAACCATTGCTTCGGAAATTTCGGCAAAATTGAAAATTGATGCAAGAGCCCAAGTTACAGGCTATTATCCACGTGCAGGATGGTGCAATCCTTACGATCGTCGTTTGAACTCAACCTTGGCAGACAAAGTGGTGGATTTACTACTCAGAGAAGATTACGGACAAATGCCTACGCTGAAAGAAGCCGTAGATTTCAGCCTTTTGGAAGAATACAACACTTCTTCTGTTGATATGGGCTCAATTGGCAACAAACCGCTTCCATTGGAATATTACAATGAAAAAACATTCCGTTTTACTCCGGCTTATAAAGATTTCTTGGAAAAAATAATCGGGAAAATAGAATTGGAAAAATTCGATGGAAATTTTCCGGTAGTAAAACCTAACTAAGAAAAATAATTTTCAGAAAACTTGCAGACGGTAATTCATTATTTTTTGAATTACCGTCTTTTTTTGTAACTTTGTTTTGGATTTTTATAATCAAAAAATCTATAAAAATACTTTCAACACAGAAAGTATAAGCCATTTACCCCATACATGAAGTTTAAAAAAGTAAAATACAAAACACTTTGGGCTCAGAAGACTCTTCTGTTGTTTTTTTTACTTTTCCTGGGAAGCACGCCGGCGTTTACATTGCACACCGGTGAAAACAAAAACACAACGCCTTCATCCAAAGACAACATTTCTTCTTATCTTGATGTTTCGTTGCAAAAACAAACTTCCGAAGGTGAAATTTCACAAGCCGTTTACTCATTTGCTTCCCCTTCTGAAAATAGCGTACGCCTGCAACGCCGCACATCATCTTTAGATCATTATTCCTCACGCTTTTACAAAGCGTCATTCCTACAATCGTTTTTCTTTGAAAAAAATCCAATAATAGCTACCAAATACTTATCCTTAAACAAAAGAATGTTTTACAGTTCTGCACTGAGGTATCATGTGTTTGAATTGCGAAGGATAGTTGTATAGAATCTGTTTTAAATTACGAAAAACCCTCTCAAAAAGGGAATACTCCGGCTTGTGTATTTATTTATATTACAAGCTATTATTAATTTAAAACTAAAATTTAAAATGGATTCGAATAAAAAAGAATTAAGCTCGAATGTACAATTCGAAATTATAAAAAAAATGAACGTAAAAGCCTTATTGATTTATTCAATATTGATAGTAATTGGTGTCCTTTGTCTGGTAGCCTATTCGACACAAGAAAACAAAACGACAAATATGTCCATGTTTTATATGTCCATTGGTGCTATTTTTATTGCAACAGGACTAATCCTTATGCTTGCAAAAAACAGACACGACGTTTATGCACCAACAGGTAGCCCTGTTAAAAAATTTGCTCACTTTTTCCATCGCGAAGATATGGAGAAACTAATAAATTTATTGAATAACAAAACTTTTCCTAATGCAAGCCCAATTACTTTTTCACCCAACGCCAGCATGCGTATGAATATTATCCATTCGGCAGACAAAAAAATAGCTTCTGTGCAATTGTTTGAATATATTCCGCATAGCTACGAACCGGCAAGTAAGTTGTTTTACTATACAGATTCCGAAGCTTCGGATTTTCTTAATTACATAAAAGATTGTAAATCATAAAATACAAAAAGCCTAACGGACTCACAACCCGTTAGGCTTTATATTCAAAATTGTAACAAAAAACAAAACAAATGAAAATTAACACCATTTTAAGCATTTTTACACCTAAGGACAGTACTTTTATCCCTCTATTGAAAGAATCTGTCGACATTTTAGTCATCTCTGCAAAGCATTTGGAAGATCTTTTTAAATCTGAAGAAGAAAGTAAGAAAAAGGAATTTTGCCAAATGATTAAGGCTGAGGAAACAAAAGGTGATGGAATAACAGCTTGTATTTTTAAGGAACTGAACAAAACATTTATCACACCTTTTGACAGGGAAGATATAAGTTTGTTGGCAGATGCTTTGGACGATGTGGTTGATGCCATTCACCGCACTTCCGACAAGGTATTGCTTTATTCGCCAAAAAGTTTTCCTAAATTTACGGTACAAATGTCGGAATTGGTAAAAGAATGTTCATTGGAAGTACAATTAGCGGTGTATGAATTATCTCATTTAAAACGAGCAGACCAAAAACTTCGCGAACATTGCAAAGAAATTAAAATATTTGAAGAAAAGGCTGATGTTGTGTATGAAACCGGCATTATGGATATTTTTGAAAAGGAAACAAATGCAGTAGAACTTATTAAATCAAAAGAAATTATTCAGGAAATGGAAAAAGCCATGAATAAGATGTATTCTGCTGCTAAACTACTGAAAACCTTTATTGTAAAATACGCATAAAAAATCCATCCATGACATTACTTATCATTGTAATTGCTTTAGCCCTGATTTTTGACTTTATCAATGGATTTCATGATGCTGCAAATTCAATAGCAACTGTTGTTTCCACAAGGGTTTTAAGCCCTACACAAGCCGTCTTGTGGGCAGCATTTTTCAATTTTGTAGCCTATTTTATTGCTGTACATTTCTTGGGGGGCTTTGGTGAAAGTATTGCTAATACAGTGGCAAAAACCGTTCGTCCCGAATTTATTACAACAGAAATTGTGGCCGCAGGACTTGTGGCTGCCATCCTCTGGAATTTACTTACTTGGTGGTTCGGAATCCCTTCATCATCGTCACACACATTGATTGGCGGATTTGCCGGCGCAGCTATTGCCGGAAATAATTTTAATTTTGCTTCAATCGATGGCGGTACAATCGGGTTTATTGCTATTTTTATTATCGGCGCCCCTTTGATTGGTATGGTTATAGGTTTAATTGTTACAATCCTTACTTATCATATCGCTAAAAATGCGAAACCAGCCAAGGCCGACAAATGGTTTAAGCGTTTACAATTGGTATCTTCCGCTGCCTTAAGCATCGGACATGGTTTAAACGACTCTCAAAAAGTTATGGGAATTATTGGCGCTGTACTGATTGCCAATCAAACGCTTCCTGGATTACCCGATTTTATGAAAATGGGAAGCATGTCAGAAATTCATGACTGGATTCCCTTTGCGTGTTTCAGCGCCATTGCCTTAGGTACAATGTTTGGCGGTTGGAAAATTATGAAAACCATGGGAAGCGGAATTACCAAAATCACTTCAATAGAAGGCTTTTGTGCTCAAACTGCAGGCTCTATTACTTTGTTTATATCCGAATTTTTGAAAGTTCCCGTAAGTACCACCCACACCATTACCGGTGCTATTATGGGGGTTGGCGCTGTAAAACGACTTTCGGCCGTACGCTGGGGAGTAACTGTAAACCTTCTTTGGGCTTGGGTTCTTACCATCCCTGTAAGTGCTCTCTTGGCTATGCTCGTTTATTTTATCATAAATCTTTGCGGAATTGCCTAAAATACAGATAAAAACCTATTCTTTAATTCAAATTTTTAACCCCTATTTTACTATGAAAAAATTTTTCGTTGTTGCAACAATGTTTTCGTGTTTAGCCTTGGGTATGTATTCTTGCAAATCAAAGCAGGAAACCAAACAAAATCAAGGGCCACAAACTGTGAGCGGTTTGGTTATGGATGCCTCTATGAACAATATTAGCATTATCACAAGTACTGGAGATACTTTGAATATTAGTACCATGGATGCAGACCAAACAAAAGTTCCGGGAGTAATGTTGAATGATTCCATTACCGTAACTTATATTTTGGAAAAAATAGATGAAACTTCTGAGGTTAAAAAAGCAACAGAACTTATTATCATTGCACATTCACCATTTTTCTATATTGCCGGAACCTGGGTAGAACCCAATCCTATCAAAACCGCAGAAGTGCAAGGATTCACGCTCAATGCAGACGGAACGGCCTCTTCTGTAAACATGCATACCTTACTTGTCGAAAAATGGATTTTGGAAAACAAACAACTTTTTCTGACAACCAAAAGCATTGGCAATCGCCAAACGTTTGAA